>CAMVLU010000127.1 GCA_947168405.1 uncultured Clostridia bacterium | reverse complement strand
CTTCTTTATCTAATATTTCGTTTAATTTAGCTTCTTCTTTTCTAAATTCTTCTTCGTCTCCTAATACCGTTGTTTCAATGGTACTTGCACTTCCTCCAAGTAATCTTTTTAGTCTTAAATTATTTAATTTTTGTACTTCAGATGAAGTTAAATCATCATACTCAGGTACATCATAAGTAGCAGTTGAAGTTAAAGGATAAAAATGTGCTTCACTTCCTCCTTCTGCATATAAACTATTTACTATCATACATCCTGCAAGTTGTGTTTCTTCTGTTTCAACATCTGCATTTGGAGCAATTAAGTGTCCTGCGAAAGGCGCGTTAGGTGCAAGTTTAATATAATTTGCATTGGGTACATTAAATATTATATTTCCATGATATTCATCTGGTAATAAACCATTCATTTCATATTCTTGGTTAGCTATAGTTTTACCATAATAATCATTTGTAGGAATACCTTTGTAATCTCCTGTATCTTTACTAATTATTGGGAAGTTTATATTTCCACTATTCTTTATAGTAACGATAGTTATTTCATCTTTATTCTTTTTAAAGTCATCAAACATAATTTCTTTTACATCTGAAATATCTTCTATTACATAGTTTCCACCTATTGGAATATGAACTATTTTGTCTTCTCCAACTTTAACTTTCTTTCCTTCTTCAATGGCACTTTGCTCTTTTACTATATTTGTATATAATCTATTAAAGTTTAAATAGTTATCAGGAATTCCTATTGTTCCTGCCGTTGAATAATAGCTATAGTAATCCTCAAAATATGTATTTGATTTTATATATAAATGATTTCTACTACTTCTATGATCAGATTCCATATCCCAATATTTAATATAATAATTGGCCCAGTTTTCTTCTCCTGACTTTATGATTCCTTGTATATATGAATCCGTTATTTTATTACTATCCAAATCAAATCTAATTGCGTTACCATGATTTTCACCACAAACTTCTTTATAATCTATCCATTCACATCCTGGATACTTTTTACCTGGAATTCCTATATTTCCATTAATTAAAAATTGACTTGATATATGAAATAAATTCACACTACCATTTGCATAATTTAATGTTTTAAATTTTGTGGTTGTTTGATAATCTTTTTGGCCTAACGAGATAATACTATAATTTTGAAGTAATGTTGGTATAGAATAATCTCCTGAATAAATATCGTCACTATAATCTTTTACTTCATTTGTATGTTGCTTTCCTGTTTCATTTAATAGTTTTTTACTTATAGTGTTTGGCAAATAATTTAATGGTAAATTTCCATTATTTGTAATACTATTGGAAATAACGGTTCCAACTAATGATAATTCTTTTTTACACACATTATTATTCGCTTCATAATCATAGAAACATGAATTATAATATTTTGTTTCTGTATAAATATCTGCTTTAGGGGCAATGATATTTCCATTTGCCATGCTTATATATATGTATCTTGCATTTGGATAATTAAAAATGATATTACCTGTATAGTTGTCACTTGATATAAAATCTTCAAAAGAGGTTGATGATGGAGAGTCATCTTCCACAAATGTAATCCTATAGTTGTTCTTAGCTCTTGTATCCATAATATTGAAAACATAGAATTGATTAGGATTATAATTTTTAATATTAATTGTTGTATAGTCCACCTTATAATAATCACTATAATTCGCATCAGTCAAATGGTAATTGCCACTTGATTTAGCTGTATTATTAATCATATAAATACCAGGTTTATCAACATTAATATAATAATCATTTATATGATACTCTGTCATATCTACTAACATTTGTGATTCATTCATTACTTGAGCATACATCTTATCAAAGTCTACATTTTCATTGACTTTGTTTGGATATTCTCCTCTTGCTAGTACTGGCCCTTCTACTGTTAGATTTTTAATATCTCCTTTGTTTGTACCTTGTATTGTTTGTTTATATTCTGTTAAGATATTATTTTCTTTAGTACCAAGTGTTACTGCATTATAATTTCTCAATAAATAATCAATTGAATATATTTCATTACTTTCCTCTGCTTCTACCTTTCCTATATTTATTATACATATAGTAATTGCTACTAATAATATCAGTGATATAGCTATTTTCTTTTTCATTTGATACACTCTCCTATGATACAATTATACTTTTATATTTATATGCATGTCAATGAGTTAAATTAAAATTTATATGACTCTTTTTTCGTGTTTTAACATTCAAAAAAGATGAATAATATTATCCATCTAATTATTAATCTTTTTTACGTTTAAATGTTGTATATAAACTAAGTGTATTATTGAAATCAGACCTATTACTATTAAAATACCACTTGCTGTTTTGATTATCTTGTAATGTTTCTATTATTGCTTCGATTCCTAATGATTTTTAGTATACATTTTTAATTGTTTTTATGATAGACTAAACATATAATTAGAGGTTGTAGTATGAAGAATTTTATAAAAAAAATATGTTTTTTAATATTAATAATTATTAGTATTTTAATACTA
>CAMVLU010000126.1 GCA_947168405.1 uncultured Clostridia bacterium | reverse complement strand
TATAAAATAATAATATTTTTCAAATTTAATAATAATGATTAGTATTTTCAAAACATTTTCAATCAATTAATTTAATTTATCAAGTTCTTGAATAATCTTATCATCCTTAACAATTACACTTTCTTTTTTTAAAGAAGTACAACCATTGAACATCTCATCAATTTTTATAACATTTTGAGAATTAAAATTGGATAAATTCAAAGTCGTTAAAGAGTCACAAAGAGAAAACATGCTACCCATATTAGTGACCTTTTCTGTATTAAAATTAGATAAATCTATATTTGATAAAGCTTTACATTCATAAAACATTTTTTCCATATTTTCGACTTTTTGAGTATTAAAACTAGATACATTAATATAATTTAATGACACACAGCCAGAAAACAGTTCACTCATATTAGTAACATTTTGAGTATTAAAATTAGATAAATCTAAACTTTTTAATGAACTACATTTATTGAACATATTATTCATATCTATAACATTTTTAGAATTAACAAAATCAGGCCAAATTAACTTTATTAAAGAATTGCATTGTCTAAACATGAAGGCCATATTCGTGACATTTCGAATATTAAATTTAGATAAATTTAAATTAACTAAAGAATCACAATAAGAAAACATATAACTCATATCTGTAACTTCTTTTGTATTAAAATAAGATAAATCAATATTAATTAAAGAATTGCATTTAAAAAACATATAACTCATATTTTCTACGTTCTTAGTATTAAAATGTGATATGTCTAAATTTGTTAAAGATTCACATCCAGCAAACATTAAATACATACTTGTAACGTTTTGAGTATTAAAATTTGATATATTTAGATTCGTTAAAGAGATGCATTCGCGGAATATATTCTCCATATTTCTTACATTTTTAGTATTAAAATTAGATAAATTTAGACTTGTTAAAGATTTACAAACAGCGAACATTGCACTCATATCATTAACATTTTTAGTATTAAAATTAGATAAATTTAAACTTTTTAAGGAATGACAATCGCAGAACATACAACTCATATCTTCTACATTTCTGGTATCAAAATTTGATAAATAAACTTTTATCAATGATTTACATTCGCAAAACATATTATTCATATTAACAACACTATGAGTAATAAAATTTGATAAATTTAATTCTGTAATAAGTTCACATCTATCAAACATATGATTCATTTTCGTTACTTTATGAGTAAAAAAATTAGATAAATTTATGCTTTTTAAAGATTTACAATTATTAAACATAAAACTCATATCAGTAACGTTTTGTGTATTAATATTCGAGAAATTAATATCTACTAAAGATTCACAATTTCTAAACATACTACTCATGTCAGTAATATTTTGGGTATTAAAATTAGACAAATTTACATATTTTAAGGATTTACAATCGCAGAAAATATCATTTGCTCTAGTTAAATAATCATTAAAAGAATATTTAATTATATATGTCCCCTTATTTTCAAATTTATGGAAATAATTAAATAGAATTATTTCATCATTAATTTTAATTTCACATTTTTTAATTTCTTCTTCATTCTTTTTTTCTGGAATTATTTCTTTATCTTCATCACCATCATCATCATCACCATCATTATCATCATTATTATTATCATCATTATCATCGTTATTATTATTATCATCATCATTATAATCATTATTTCCATTTTTATTATTATCATTATTATTAACATTATTATTATTATCATTATCATTATCGTCGTCTATTTTTCTTTTAAATTCTTCATAAGAATTAATAATTCTTATATCTTTATTAACATTTTCTTCTCCAATAAATATTTCTGCAATAATAAAATTATTTATTTCTTCCGAATTTTTATCATTACTTATTTCTTTAAATATTTCTCCAATAAAAATACCACTATTTAATTTCGTTAAAAAATTAATATTTTTATTTATACCTATTACTTTTGGTGAATTTATTTTACTATTTAATAATACAATAGGACATCCAATCGAACTATTATTAATAAATATATTATGCTCAAATGAATAATTATTAATATTAATTATTGTTCCAGTGGAGCATGATGCTTCTTCTTTAAATGGAAGATAAATTGAAAATATAAAAGAATCTTTAAATTTTGAATAGTCTTTATTAACATAATTTATATCGTAATCCAAAAATTCTACATTATTATATATTTCATCTGAGTTCTTTATTTCTATAAGTGTAATATTAATTGGTGATTTAAAATATTTAATGTTTCTATTATCCAAATTTAATTCAATCTTTTTTTCGTTCCATATTTTTATCTCCATATTTTGCATAGTGGGATTAATATCATGATTATTTATAATAAGATATTTTAAAGTATCTGAAATTGATATAAAAAATCCAGTTCCAGTAATTAATTTCTCTTCTTTTTTGAATGAGATTTTACTTAGAGAATTCATTACTTTATTAATTATTTTAATTGGAATTAGTTTATGTCTAACAAATTCTTTGTTATCTCCACTGACTCCCATTATATACCTAAATTAAATAATATTATAA
>CAMVLU010000125.1 GCA_947168405.1 uncultured Clostridia bacterium | reverse complement strand
TATAATAAATATTTCCTACTACTTGCAATTCAAATTTTATATTATTCTTTATACACTCAGACTGCATATATGAAAACATATTGTCTATTGATTCTATTTCTGTTTTAGCAAGTTTTACTTCATTTGGTTCTTTATATACTTCTTTAGATACTTTCTCTATTTCCTCTTTTATTGTCTCTTTACTTTCTGCGTCTATATCTATTTTCATTAATTGTTCTAACTTAAATTCCAATGCCTTTTGCTTGTGTGCTAGTGAATGACTCATTTTACTAAATTCTAAATTTTCTTTTTCTAATTTAGCTATTTCTTGTTTTTTCTCTTCTAGTTCTTCTTTAGTTTCTTCTAGGTCTTTTACTAAAAGGTTTTGTTTATAATATAAATCGAAGGATTGTTTAATTGTAAGGAACATCGATATTACTAGAATAATGCATAAAAAGCCAGAATTTCTCAATTTTAAAAAATCATGTTCTTTTAATGCTATAATAGAAAACAGAGTCATAGTTCCAATATTTAATATTAATATACTATAATAAGTATTTTCCAACTTATCTTGTAAAAAAGTAAGTCCATATTTTATTCTTTTTATTTTGTGAACACTATAGATTAATAAACCATATATAATAATTATCATTATAATTCCAATATAATCATTATTACTTTTAATTATAATACTTGGAAAAAAAGCTATCATTACGGCAAGTATATATAAAATGTAGCTAAAAATATATGAAATAACTGTGATAAGAAAAGAATGTATCATATTCTCCTTAAAAATAACATTATTAACATACGCCATTATAGTAATCAAAAACAAGACACTATAATAAATGTCTATTTTGTTTCGAATAATAACAGAAAATATTGAAATTAGCGGAGTACTAATTAAAATCTGTATTTTATTTAGTCTATTTAGTAATTTTTTATTAATTATTTTTATATATATGTAATATGTACATAATATTATACAAATTAGTTCTATTACATTAATAATAAAGTCTACATCTTTTAAATGTAAAATAAAATCTGCACTATTCAATTCTATCACTCCCAAATATATTGTTATTATATCAAACAAAAAAAAATAATCAATACGATATATCCAAATGATATCTTCATATTGATTATTTTATATATTAAATTAAGGTAACCAACGTCTTACCCATTGCCAAAATAAGTCTCCCCAATTCATACTTTCCACCACCTTCCTATCATTAATTTTCTTGCTAATCTTGATAATTAAAAAATATCATTTATAATGTATAAACAAGCAAAAATTAATGATAGAAAAAAATGGTACATTATGGTATTTAATTAAAATATATTTTTTATGCAAAAAAATACTGCAAATACTAAACATTTCGTTTAATATTTGCAGTATCTATTTTCTTAATTCAATTCATTTCTATATCATTTTCTTAACTTTAGAAACATAATAATAAATCAACTCCATTGGTGTAGGTAAGCCGGTTTGATAATTAACCTTGGCAGTGTAATATTTCTCCAAGTCTTCAATTGCAGAAATTCTCCATCCATGAATAATTGCATTTTGAATTCCATTAGTAATTGTTGAGTTTGACTTTTTATGTATCTTACTCAAATACTGTATTAAGCTTTCATCCGTATTTTCATTTTGTATCAAAAACAATATAGCATCATGAATATATTGTCTTCCTTTTAAATTCTGAGTAATACCAACTAAATCCAATTCGTTATTTATTAACTCTGAAATCTTATCTTCTTCACTTTTAAACTCATCTTCTATTGAATTTTCAACAAGTGGCATAGACATTTTTCTTAAACTAATAAACTTATTAAAAGCTTGATTAGGAGAATATCCTGGATGCCCTTTATATAAAATTAGTTCAACTCCTTTTCTATGTAAAATATCATAGGTTCTTGTTGAATTTACATGAGTAGTAACTATAACAATTGGATCACATTTTAGCTTTTTTAATTCATCTAAAAATCCAAAAGAATCAGTATTTCCACTCTTGCTATTATTCAACTCTAAATCTAGTATTATGCCTTCTGGGTTCTTTGATTTTACCTGCTTTAGAGCATCTGTATCTGAATCTGTTATGGCAACAATTTCAATATCTTTTCTTTGCTTTGAACATTCTATTATTCTGTTGCATTCCTCTAAATCATCTTCTACAACTAATATCTTCATAGGTTTTTCTTCCATAATATATCCCCCACAAATTACAAATTATATTATAATATACCATAAGTTCTCATAAAATACCACATATCTACAGGTTAGATTACCATATAAATTAATATAATATATTGTAAAATTTATATATAGTCTGTTAATTAAGGAGGATTATTTAATGAATATAAGTAAATCAGATAAACAAGAACAAATAGAACGTGGCAAAAGAATTAAAAATATTAGAGAAAATGAATTACATCTAAATAAAACACAACTTGCTAAAAAGATTGGAGTATCTAGCCAGTTTCTTGGTTTAGTAGAAGAAGGAAAAGGGAACTTAGTTTATAGAAGCATAAAATGTTTAAAAGATATTAGTGGTCACTCTTCTGACTATATTTTATATGGATTAGATGATAGTATGATTAAAGAAACAAATG
>CAMVLU010000124.1 GCA_947168405.1 uncultured Clostridia bacterium | reverse complement strand
CTACAAGGCAAAATATAGAACAACATATTAATAATATTTATAACGATAATGAACTACCTAAATCAACTTGCAAGAATTTCTTGCAAGTTCAAAAAGAAGGGAACAGGGAAGTTAAAAGAAGTTATGATAAGTTATATATTTTAGATGGCAATGAAACACTTGAAGATATATTAAAAAAAGATGGTATAATTTAATTAAAAGAAGGTGAAATCTATGAATAATGAAAATAAAACTAATATAAATTGCGAAAAATTAATTTATATAAACATTGACTTAAACCATTGAAAATACTGAATTTTTAACAATGAGATTTTTACATGTTTTTATAAATTTAGAAAAAAGTAAAAAATAAGTCGTAATTAATAGGGAGTGAAAGAGATGAATAATATATATAAATTTTTTATTGCTGGAAGAACAAGAAATAGAGAAAATATTTTAAAAATATGTAATATTTTTGAAGAATTACATATTTCTCATTATTGTTTTTTAAAAAATGAAGAATCACATAGGAAAGCGGGATTAGATGCTAATGATAAAAATTTAGCAGACAAATTTGAAAAATTTAAACTTGAAGATGCAAGAGTTAGAACAATATTTGAACATGATTTGAATGGTGAAAAAAATTCAGATAATTTGTTATTGGTACTTCCAGCTGGAAAATCAGCACATATTGAAGCTGGTATTGCATATGGATTAGGAAAAAAATGTTATGCGATAGGGGAATATGATGTAACTGATTCATTGTATCTTATATTTGACAGAATTTTTAAAAATGAAAAAGAATTAAAAGAATTTTTAACAAAAGAAAAGTATTAAATAAATTACAATTTATAGAGTATTTAATTAAAAAAATAGGAAGTGATTTTTAATGAATAATCAAGATAATGAAAAAGTGTTTCAAAAGAGCCAAATCAACTGGTATCCTGGTCATATGGCTAAGGCTAAAAGAGAAATAAAAGAAAAATTAGAATATATTGATATTGTATATGAAGTAATAGATGCTAGAATGCCTATATCTTCAAGAATAATTGATTTAGATGAATTAATAGGTGATAAAAAAAGAATAATTGTTGTAACTAAATATGATTTATGTGATAAAGAAAAAACAGATAAAGTATTAAATGAATATAAAAATAAATATCCTGTTATTGTATTTAATTTAAAAGATAATTGTAAGAATGAAATAAAAGAACTTATTTCACAAACTAATAATTTATTAAAAGATATCAATGAATCTAGAAAGAAAAAAGGTTTAAAACCAAGAGTTTATCGAGCAATGGTAATAGGTGCTCCTAATGTTGGAAAAAGTACTTTAATAAATAGAATAAGTGGAAAAAATAGTTTAAAAACAGGTAATAGGGCTGGAATTACTAAAGGACTTAGTTGGATTAAAGTTGGAGATACGATAGAACTTATGGATACTCCAGGTCTTTTATATCCTAAAATTGAAGATAAAGAAATAGGTTTAACTCTTGCAAGTTTTTCATCTATAAATGAAGATATATTAGATAAAGAAGAAATAGCAAGTTTTATAATTGAATTTTTATATCATAATTATAAAGATAAATTAGAAAATAGATATCATTTAAAATTAAATGAATATAATTTAGAAAATATAATTATTGAAATTGCTAAATCAACTAATTCTTATTTAAAAAATGATATAGATTATAATCGTGTATATACTTTAATAATCAATGATTTTAAAGAAGGAAGAATAAATAATATTACATTAAAATAGACTTATAGAGATTTTCTATAAGTCTTTATTTTTTCTATTTGGTTAACTAATAAAGTATCTAATAAATTATTAGTTATATAATATGGATTATCACCTAATTCATATGGTCTTATTAAATGATCAACTTTTTGAGAAAATAATATTCCAATTCCTCCATCATTAATCCAATTTATTATTTTTTCTTTAGCATCATCAATTAAAATATTATCTTGAGCTTTTAAAGCATAATGTTTTTCTATTTTTTTAGGAATAGTAGTAACTTTTAAATTAGGAATTCTTGTTTTTAAATCATTAGTTTTTACAACACCTTCATTATATGAACAACGATGAGTTGCTACTTCAACTCTTTCAAATTCTTGACTATCTATTAATATTTCTAATTTTTGAATACTATCATTCAAAACTCCACCTTGTTCTATTAAATAATTCCAATTAACTTTTTTAAAATATTCTGTTATGGCATCTTGATCAGTAATATCTACGCCTAATCTTTTCATTTCTAAAAAAGCATATGTAACTGTATCAAATAAAACTCCATCAAAATCAACATATAAACTTCTCACAACATCACCTAAATTCATTATAACATATATTCTTTTTATTTGTTCTAATTTTACATATATTTTAATAAAATAAAATGATGAATAAAATAATAGAATATATTAATCCTAAAGGATTAGAATTTCATTATAAGAATAATAAATTAAATATTATAAATTATGACAAAATTGTTTATTTAGAAAATGATAAAATAATATTATTAAAAGATGATAAAACTATTACAATAAAAGGAGATAATTTATCTTTACTTAAATTACTTGAAAATGAAATATTAATAGATGGTATTATTAAACAAATAGATTTGTAGGTGATCATGAAAAATAAATATATTGTTAAAAT
>CAMVLU010000123.1 GCA_947168405.1 uncultured Clostridia bacterium | reverse complement strand
ATCTATCATGATATATCTTATTAGTCTTTTTAAAAGTTATATTTAAATTATACTCCTTAATAAAATCATCAAACTCTATTTTATGTAATCCATTATTAACATTATCAGAAAATATTATGACTTTAACATTTTTATTAATATTTTTTAATAATACTAATGTTTTTAAACTAATATAATCGTCTATAATATAAATTTTTTTATTAGATAAATTATATATTTTATCCTTGTAAGCATTTTATTTTCTAATTCTTTTTCTTTATATTTATCACTTAATTCTATGATATCTAAAACATATGGATCTTTCATGATATTAGATGCTAAATCACTATTATTATTTAAGGTTACATTAAAATTGTTATGTTTAATACTTTTAACTTGTCTTCTATATAAATTTGTTTCAATTTGATATATAAATATACTTTTAGACCATCCTTCTTCTGTGCATCTTTCCATATACCATTTTCTAATTATTTTATCTTTTACTTTTTCAATTGCAATAATATTATGAGTCCAAGGTAATTGTGCAACCAGTTGCACAAATTCTAAATCATCCTCATACTCATTATATAAAGTCCTCATATATTTTAAATTGGTTAATGAATATCCTTTTCCTAAATATTTTGTTAATAAATAAGATAAACCTTTCAATACTTCTTTACCATATTCTAAACGATTATTATTTTCATTTTCGTTTGATACAATTATTCTCCCTATATTCCAATAAACATAGATAACAGATTTGTTAATTTCACTCGCCAAATTAGATTTGACCTCATTAACTAATTTAGTAATTTCTTGAATCATTTTTTCATTTTTTTCTAACATTTTATATTCTCCTTTTTGAATTAGTCAGTCGTAACTGACTAATTTATTTTTTTTCTAAATATTTCATAATATAAAGTAATACCTTTTATCCTCTAATATAATAAATCTTCTTTCTTATACTTTCCTCATTAATAACTAATACTTCATTTTTTAGTTATTAATCCTCCTTAAAATTTAATTATTAGTTTTATATATAATACTTTATTATAAATTTATCTTTGGCTATAGATTGTTCTACCTTTAATTTCAATGCTTTGAATCGAGGTCACAAATTGTGACCTTGAAAATATATTTAATTCTTCTTTACTTAATTAAAACATAAAATCAGCATCAAATTTATCATTTCTTAAATGATATTTTGTTTCAATTTGAAATTCTAAAACACTTCTACTCCAACCATTTTCTATAGCTGCTTTTGCATATATCATTCTTATATCTTTATTTTTGACTTTTTGAATTAATAGTAAATTATGCCCTCAAGGTAAATTGGCAACAAGTTGTTGCCAATTTTCATCATTTTGATATTCTAATAAAAAAGTTTCATATTTCGCAAGTTTCTTTCTGAAAATTCTTCTATACTAGGAATTTCTATTTTAATTTCAATTGCCACATTTTTTATAAAACTATTACCATATTTACTGTTTTCAAACATTATTTTACCTATTCTAAAATACAAATTAATTAAATTACTATTAACTTGTAATACTGTTTTAATCTGAGTTCTTTTAATATCATCCTTTATTTCTTTAATAACTAATTTAAAATCTTTTTCTAATGTTTCATTCATATTATCTATCCTTCCTAAAAAAATTATAAAAAAAATGGTAAAATTCAAAAGATTTCTCCTTACGAATTTTACCACACATAAATATAGTATCATATTATCATAAATAATACAACACTAATATTTTAAAATTTTTAATTAGTTTCTTTATTTTTTTCAATAATATTATTTACTTCTTCTATAGATAAATTTGCATATTTAGTAATAATATTTAAATCAAGTCCATCATTATACATATTCATTATCATTTCAGTTCTATTTTGCTCTATACCATCTATTTTACCAGAATTATATCCCTCATTAACAGCTTCTTCTCTATCAAGTCTTCTAATTTCTGACTCTGGTAAATATAATGGTATCTTATATTCACCTGCTATCTCTTTAGCATTATTAATTACATTTTCCATAAACTTATCACCCATATATGCTTTATCAAGATTTTCTTCATCACATACAAACATATATAATATCTTTTTTAAAGCATCTTTCTCATTTCTGATACTATTATATGATACTTTTTTAATAAAGCAAGATTTATATGATACTTAGTTATAAAATTATCTTCTGTTAAATGTAAATTCTTTTCCATAAATACCACTTCATATTTAAATTCATCATTACCAAAATAATCATAATTTTCTATCATTATTTGAATTATTTGTTTCATATTATTATAATCACTTGTTTTGTATGCTTGACTTAAATATAATTCATAATTATATGTATCCATTTGTCTATTTCTAGTATTTCCATTTGTATAACATATTTCTATATTTATAAAATATTTCTTTGTTTCTAACATTACATCTGTTTTAGCATCTACTATCTTACTACTAAATAATCTATCATCATTTATATATTTTAAATTATGATATATTTCATCATATGGTATATTAATTACTTCACTTATAATTCTTGATACTAATTCATGAGCAACAGGACTATTCTTTAATAATGGTCTAACTACTAAATCATTCATTAATCCATAATTTTTATATTCTTTTTTATATGACATCTTACTCCTTTCCAACAACTAGTTATTTATATTTTCCGGAATAAATAAAGACTATCATACAAAGTCTAATA
>CAMVLU010000122.1 GCA_947168405.1 uncultured Clostridia bacterium | reverse complement strand
TTCTTTTTTTATTGTTTCTTTTTTACTCTCAATTTTTGATTGTTCAAAATTATACGCATTAATTCCACAATTGATAAATCTATCATAAAAGAAAATAGGTCCATATAATCTTTCAATTTTCGAAATATTATAATTTAAATACTTATATAGTTTATTTATATTTAATGGATATCTATTAAATAAACGTGCAAAAATTCTTTTTGATTTAAAATATTTCTTTAAATATTTTTCTATTTTTTCACATAAAACTGGATTATTTATTTGATAATCTTCGTCAAGATATTCCGAAATACCAATATTATTTAATCTATCAGTATTATATTTATCAGATAGATCAAATATAATTTTATTATAATAATAATTTATATTATATTTATCAATTAAATTTTGCTCTTTTCGAGTAACAATTTGATATTCAATATTTTCATCTAAATCATCATCAGATATTATATAATCATTTACACTAAAATGATTTTGTTCATTATTATTTTTCTTTTTAAATATATTTGTAAATTTTTCTTTAATTATAGATAATTCCATAATATCCCCCTTCAAATATTGGATATTATATCATATTAAAATAGAAAATGCAAATTTAAATAAAAAAAGATCATTTAATTGATCTAATTTTCTCTCTCTCTTAAAATTTTTTCTAGATTATGAAAGATATCATATGTTCCTCCAGCAAGTATTCCTGATACCATTATAGCTGTATTAAAGTCTTTGGTTATAATCCATTCAATTATAGCAACTATTAATCCTACTAAGATATTTTGAATAGGAATTAATTCATTTTTAATAAATGTGCTTTTTTTAGAAAATAATCCAAGTATTAAAGTAACAATAAAAGTTACTAAAGAAATAAAATCAACTGATGACATATTCACCTCAATTAATATTATTCTTTAATAATCTAAAAATGCATAAAATTATTAAAGTTGAATATAATATAATTATCAATCTAATAGCAACACATTAGATAGATAATTAATTGACAATTATCTAAAAATATGTTAAAATTCATATAGAAAAGGAGATGAAAAAAATGGAAAGTATAGCAAATGGTGTAATTAACGTTCATGTTGATCCTAAAGATAAAGCTAAAGCAAATAGTATATTAAAAGAATTAGGTCTTAACATGACTACATTAATTAATATGACTTTAAAGCAAGTTATAAAAAGAAATGGCATTCCTTTCGAAGTTGTAAATCCCGAACCAAGTGATAGATTAAAAGAAGCGTTAAAAGAATTAGAAGACGTAGAAAGCGGTAAGATAAAATTAAAAGGATATACAAATATGGAAGATTTTATTAAAGCATTAAATGAGGAATAAAATATGAAATACACAATAGAATTTATGACAAGTTTTAAAAAAGGATTTAAAAAAATAAAGAAACAAGGAAAAGATGAAAATAAATTATATGATATCATCGAAATTCTTGCTAAAGGAAAAACACCAGATAAAAAATATAAAGATCATGCTTTAAAAGATAATAAAAAATTTAAAGGTTGTAGAGAATTACACATTGAACCTGATTGGTTATTAGTATATAAATATGATAATAACAAATTAATATTATTTATGGTAGATACTGGTAGCCATTCAGAATTATTTAATATGTAGAAGAATATATACAGCATTTTATTTTTAATTTATATGATTTTTACTATAATTTTAAAGTTAAAAAATGTTAAAAAGTGAGTATTTTGTTACTTGCTTTTGTTTTTGCAATTTAAATGACTTTCACACGCGTTTTAAGATACTCCTACGCAACGAAATATATGTTTTTGAATAAATGAGCATTGAAAAAAAGCGCTTGTTAATGAGCGTTTATTAGTGGTTTATGAACTTTTAATATTTTTACTATGTTCTAACTCTTTTAATAAAAAATCAATAAACCCACAAACTTTTAAAGCATCTTGTCTAGTGCAAACATAATCAGTAGTATGATGGGTTGGATTTCTATATGCCCCTATTATTCCTTTATAAAGAAAAGCATACGCTTCTTGCAATTCGGGATTTTCACTAAATAATAAAATAGTATTTTCTTTTTTAGGAGCAATGACTTTTGATACTAAATTTAAACCTGTTAATTTAGTATCTTCTAAATTTGCTTTTTTCTTAATTGCTGTTTCTAAAACTTGCGTTGCTTGATTAATTACCCTATCAAAAGCATCTTTACTAGAAAGTATATCTAAACATCTTTTTTGTAATTCCGTATTTTCAATATTGCTATATAATATTCCTATTTTAGTAATGTCATCATTTATATAAATATCTTTTAAATATTTCAATAATGGAACAATTTTTGTCGATAGAGTTAATACATGATATCCACTACCACCAGAAAAATGGTCTTTTTCATCTTTTTCAATTTTAAAATCAGATATATTATTATCATATGTAAGAACATATATACAATTAACGCAACCATTATATTGATAAATAAGTTTATCAGGAACATACTGATAATACATATCTAATGTATCTCTAATTCCATTTAACAATGAATAATATTTTTTTAATTCTACCATATCTACTTCATTTTTCATAAAAACCTCTCTAAAAATAAAAAACACTTACAATTAAGCGTTTTTTCCTTTGTCCGACTTATGTTTCGTCAAATCTATACATATAGCAAATCCACCTATAATATAATAAATGGTTCGCTTAATCCTCCCATGGTGGAGCATAGCGGAACGATTTGATACTTTTTTATCATCACAAATTCCTTTA
>CAMVLU010000121.1 GCA_947168405.1 uncultured Clostridia bacterium | reverse complement strand
CATTTCTCCATAAGTTTCATATGATGCACCAAAACACTAATGTAAACATACATTGGTAAAATCACAATGTGAACATTTTGGTAAATGAGAAGCATTCATTTCCCATAAATCAAGTCCAATTTCTAAACTTTTTTCAGTAATTTCTTTATCAATATTTCCAATATGAAGTTCTTGATAGGCTGTTCTATGACATGGCACAATATCTAAATCATTTAATTCAATATATAAAGTATCTTGAATTGAACAAGGCATTTTAGTCATTGGTCCATTATGAATTGCAATAGGATCAAAACCAATTACAGATGGAAGTTTTGTACTTTCAGCCCATAAATGTTTTGCTAACTCTTTAGCACTAAAATGGCACATTTTAAATCTATCCCAAACCATATATATTAATAGATTAGTATATTTATCTAATTGTTCATCTGTCCAATTATTATCCCTAGTTTCTAAAATACTTGGCAAAATAGATTGATGATAATTTTTTTTATAAATTTTGCGCCATTGTTTATAATAATTAATCCATTGATCTATATTAGAAGGATCTATTAATGCATGGCATCCAATGTTAAGTTGTGCATATATTTGAAAATTGTTATCTAAATTTGGATTATCAATAGAATAAGATAATTCTAATCTACAATGATAGTTTGCAAATAACTATCTTTCCATTTTAAATATTTTAATGATATTATCATCAAGATAATGAGTTGATGCAATAATTGTAACTCCACTTAAATATTCATGGTATTCATCAAAAACTTTTAATAATTCAAAATAAAAATTATTCTAAAAAATATCTCCACCAAATAACTCAAAGAACTCAATATTATTATCACCAAAAATTTGATCTTTATAAATCAAATTAAGTAAATAGCGCAAATTATTTAAGGTAGTTTCTTTATCAATTCTTTTTTCTTCTGGATAAAGATCATTTCCATATTTTTTTAAATAACAATATTTACAGTTATTTTGACAAGTCGGCTAAACAATTAATTCAATTTTTTTAAATTGTTTATCTTTTAAATAATTATTCAATATCATATTTTATATTCATCCATCCATCTTGAGTTAATTTATAAAGATATTGATCTAATAAAAAAGCTAATCCATTACAATAAAATTTAATATGTGAGATAGGATTTAAAGTCGCAGTATTAGTTAAACTATAAAAACCATGTAAACATGAATTATGAAACATAATATATCTAATATGCTAATTTAAAATCTATTCATCTAAAGTTAAATATATTGGATCAATTTCTCCATATTTTGCTAATATTTTTATATTATTTTTTATATTATTATATTGAAAAATATTTGATTCATAATTTAAAGTTTGCCAATAATTATCATAAATATTTTTTGGAATATTTTTATTAATATCATAAAAGAAATTATATTTAATTAAAGGAAGATTATTTATTTTATCTTTAAATGGAAAAGCTGCGCACTAAACAACTACACCATCATAACGAATATGAAATCTTTCTGTAAAGTTACCGCAATAAGTCATTAATTCGTTAATTGGTAATGTTAAATTAGGTGGATATTTAATAAACCCCATTCCACAAGTACCTATAAATTCAAGTCCCTATAATTTTAATATATCATAATTTGAATCTAACATTCTATTTATTAACTTTGCAATTTCTTTACCATCTTCTGAAGAATGCCAACAAGGATTTTCTATTGCATAACCTATATTTGACCTAAAACGAAAATATTTATTAAACTAATTTTGAAAACTATTTTGTTTTTCTAATTCAAAATATTCTACTAATTCGTCTAAAGATAAATTTAATAAATATTTTATTACATCATGGGTTAAAACTCCATGAGGGAAAATATCTAAATAAAAATTATAATTATCTTCTTCTTTTATCTAATCATTAATATATTTTTGTAATTCATGTAAATAATTATCTTTTTTAGTATGGCGATGCAAATTAGTAAATTTTTCACCATCATAAGATACTTGCATATCTATTCTAAAAGGAGTAGCGCTATGCTAGCCTGTAACTTTAGCAAAATTTATAATGTCTTGATAATTCTATTGCCCATTAGTTGAAAAAAAGCACATATTCCAATTAGGAAATAATTTAAACCATTCTTCTATATTTTGAGTAATATATTTTAAAGTTAAAGTAGGTTCCATCCCCCAAAAAGCAATTGAAGTAATAGATTCTGGAAAAATTTCAGAATTTATTAAAACTTTTTTGATATTTTTTAAAAAAGTTCCATTTTTTAATGCTTGAATATTAGCCTACTATAACTATAAATTTTGCAATTTTTCTTCATCTTTTGCTAAATAGCAATAATCACATTTTAAACTGCATCCTAAAGATGTAATTATAGAAAGAGCATTCATCATAAATAATAAACTGTATTCCAAGCATTTAGAGAATTATCTCGTCTTGCTGGCTTTTCATCCTAAATTTTATTATAAATCTTTTTTATAATTTTACTAAACATATAAACTTCTCTCCTTTTTTATAATTATATATATTATATCAAAAAAAAATAACTATTGCAAATTTTTACCCAAAAAATTTCTAAATCATTTTTTATTTTGGGTTTGCGGTTCTGCGTGCGAAAAGGCAGCAATAATCGCATAAGCAAAAAAGATTCTTGATACTTTTTATCAAGAATCTTTTTATTTTTATTCGTCTTTATCTTCAATGCCAGGGCCAAATGTTGTATGACGTTTATTAAAAGCTTTTTTAAATTCTTTCTTTTTATCTTTCTTATTCATCATAGAAAGCATTAACATTGTAGTCATATCATTACCACTACAAAGCGCCATCATCATCATTGGGTCCATATCTTCCATACCGCCACTAAGCGCAAGCATAAGGCCAAGATTATTATTATCCTTGCCCATCAACATAAAAGGAAGAAGATTACCAAAAGGATTATCTTCATCTGCGGCCGGCATGAAATCTG
>CAMVLU010000120.1 GCA_947168405.1 uncultured Clostridia bacterium | reverse complement strand
ATAAATAAATATTCATATTTATCTAATTTTCCTCTTATTTTCTTTATTTTCTACAGAAAATACTCAAAGAAAATTAGATAATAAGCAAATAATAACTGCAATTTTCACAGGAAATGGAGAATTATCCACTGTTAGTTCTTCTAGTAATGCTAAGCCAAGCGCAGCCTATTTAACTTCAACACCCAGAGTAAATGTATTTGGAAACACTCAAGTTAATACAATATTAATTAATAATGGTAAAAATGAAAACAATATTACACTAGTATTCAAAAATAACGATTTTTACCTTTCTAATTTATTTAAAGGTTTAAAACATATTAAAAAAGTTGATTTGTCGCTTTTTAAAAGTAAGCCAAAAGATACTTCTTATATGTTTTATAATTGTAATAATTTGGAAGAAATAATTTTCGGAAATTTTGATACTTCAAATGTCGGATCAATGTCTGGAATGTTCCAAAATATTAAGGTAACTTCATTAGATTTATCGAGATTTAAAACAGATAAAGTAAGTGATATGAAAAATATGTTTAAAGGTTGTGGAAATTTAAATTACTTAAATTTAAAAAATTTTAAATTTTCTGGAATAAAAGATGATGACAATATAGAACAAATGTTATCAGGATGTAAAGATTCTTTGAAATATTTAAATGTTTATTCCTTAGAAGATAAGGATGAATTTGATTATGATTTTTTTGAATATGCAAAAAATTTAATATATTGTATTAACGAAACTATCGCTCCAGCTATTTCAAAAAATTTAAAGAAAAAAGGATTTATTTTAAATTGTTCTTATTTCTCTTTAGGAGATAATCTAAATGATGAGCAAACTGAATCAAAAGATGAAATTATAATTAAATTAATCACTCAAACAGACATAAAAAGTTCAATTAATTCTTCTTCTAAAGATTTTTTTAATGAAAAATATGAGTATTTAAATACAAATACAACTTCAACTGTAGAAGATAAAGATAATATTATAACTAATTTAATGGATGATATAATAAATGGAAATCTTAATTCATTATTAGATGATATAATCGATGGAGAAAAAGATGATTTAATTATTTCCCAAGAAGATATCAGTTTTCAAGTAACCACAACTGAAAAACAAAATAATAATGAATATAATAATATATCAACTATACATTTAGGAAATTGCGAAACAATTTTGAAAAATATATATGGTATACCTCCTGGTTCTTCACTAATTATATTAAAAGTGGATTATTTCATGGAAGAATTCAAATTCCCCGTTATTGGATATGAAGTATTTGATCCTGTAAATAAAACTAAATTAAATTTAAGTTATTGTGACAATGAAACGGTAAATTATAATATTCCTATAGATATTAGCGAAGAAGATTTGGAAAAATATAATGCTTCAAGTGATTATTATAATGATGAATGTTCTGTTTACACTACAGAAGATGGAACTGATATTATCATTCTTGACAGAAAAAAAGAGTTTAACGATAATAACTTTTATTTATGCGAAAATGATTGTAATTATACTGATTATAACTCCTCTTCCAAAAAATCTGTTTGTATGTGTGATGTAAAATCAAAAATATATTCAATCTCGGAGCTAATAAATAATAAAGATTCACTTTCTCAAAGTTTCAATGTTAATGATTCCTCTACTTCATCTTCTAATTTAGGTCTAATGAAATGCATTGATACTTTATTTAGTAAATATGGACTATTAAAAAATTTAGAAAACTATATTTTAATTATAATGACTTTTTTATATGCTGGTTCATCAATCGTATATTATAGACTTGGAAGTAGTTTATTAGAAAGTGATATAACTGAAATATTAGAAAATAAATTTGAAAATGAAAAGAAGAATAAAGAACATGGATTTAAAAGAAGAAAATCTATTAAATCTATAAAAATGAAAGAAGAAAATGATGTTTCAAATCCAAAAAAAAAGAAAAGAAAAAGCTCTTTACATAAATCAGATTTAAATAAAGAAAATAAAATGCGTAAATCAATTACTATTAATAAAAAAGAATTTGATATTAATGCTGACTATAATAAATCTTTATCCATATTCAAATTAAAACATAACAGTACTAATAATATGTCCAATGTTATGAATGATACATTAATTAATTCAAATATAAATGATTATGAACTAAATACTTTACCTTATAAAGAAGCTTTATTATATGATAAAAGAGATATATTAGGAATTTATTTTTCTATATTAAGAAAGAATCATCCTTTACTCTTTTCTTTTATACCTAATGGAGATTATAATACCATGGTAATCAAATTAGATATATTTATTTTAAAATTTTGTATTTGTTCAGCAATTAACGCTTTATTCTTTACAGAATCAACTATACATAAAATATATGCTGATAAAGGCTCTTATAAATTAGGCTTTTATTTACCGAAAATTATATTGTCTTTTCTTTTTACACATATTATTATTATAATTCTTAAATATATATTTTTATCGGAAAGAAATATTTTGAATGTAAAGAAAAAACAAACGTACGATGAAGCAAATAATGAGGCTGATAAAGCAAAAAGATGTTTAATTATTAAATATATTATATTTTATATAACAGGCACAGCTTTCCTAGTATTGTTTTGGTTTTATTTATCATCTTTTTGTGCAGTTTATCAAAATACTCAAATATTTCTAATTATAAATACTTTTATTAGTTTAGGTATTTCATTTTTATACCCTTGTATTATAAACTTTCTTCCTTCCATTTTAAGGAAAATATCTTTAAATAATACTAATAATGAATGTATGTATAAAACAAGTAAAGTTTTGCAAATAATTTGATGTAAATACTTGTATATATTATAAGTTTGAAAACATTATTAAAAAATTTATTTGCATTTGAATAAGAACATGTGTTATAGATTGAAAATATTTGCAATAATTTAAAAAATTATTTTTTATGCAATTTATTATAAAATTAAAGCTAATTAAATATAATAAGATTGTCAAAAATAATATAGATATTCAT
>CAMVLU010000119.1 GCA_947168405.1 uncultured Clostridia bacterium | reverse complement strand
CTATCTAAATTATCTATATCACTTATAATTTTATATTTTAATATATAAAAATAATTATTCATGATATCTTTACTTATAGTTAAATATCTATTTGTTTCAACAGGAATATATTTACTAACATCTTGATTATTAAAATAAGATTCTCTTATACTGGTTGCACTTGAAATAGTTCCTGATAAATTTTTATCTAAATAATTATTAGTTCTTTTAATACTAATTGGTTCTATATTATAATCATGCTCTATAATAGTTTTTATATAACTAACTCCTAATATATCATTAGAGTTTATTAATTTTATATGTGTTAAATTATATAATGCTTTAGAAACGGAAGATGGATAACTATTACCAAGACTTAAATATTTTTTTAATAATTCATTATAATCTTTATGATAAACAATAGTACTAGCTAAATTTTTTAATATTTCTATATCATTAGTTTCCGATCCAAATACTAAATAATCTATATTTAAAGCTCTTAATAACTTAATAGCATTTTCAGAAAAGATATCAGCTCCATTTGTTGCAAAGAAAATAGGGAGTTCTATAACTAAATCAACACCATATTTTAAACATATTCTTGTTTTATCCCATTTAGAAAGTATTGATATTTCTCCTCTTTCAGAGAAATTAGTTGTTAAAATAACCGTTATAAAACAATTTGGATATAGTTTTTTTACTTGTTTTAAAAAATAAACATGTCCATTGTGAAAAGGATTAAATTCAGCAATTATTCCTATTTTTTTCATATTACTTCACCAAGTCTATTTTATCAATTTTATTAAAATTATTCAACAACTCAACCTAAAGTTTAGTAAAATAAACATAAAGTTTATTGAATTTTATATAATTTATTATTATAATTAATACGAGGTGTAAAATGAAAAAGAATTTATTATTAATTATTTGTTTAACATTACTAGTTTTTATAACAGGGTGTGATAACAGGAAAGCATTAGAATTTAAGAAAGAGTATGAAAGTATGAATGGGGTAGAATCTAAAAGTGGGAAAGCACATAGAACAGTTTCAATTAGTAAAGATAATCCATATGAAAAAGTTAATGCTAAAGATATAGTAGAAAAAATAAATAATAAAGAAACTTTTTATGTTTATTTTGGAGATAAACTATGTCCATGGTGTAGATCAGTTATTGAAAAATCAATAGAAGTTGCTAAAGATAAAAAGATTAATAAAATTTATTATATTGAAATTTGGAATGATGAAGGAGAAGAAATATTAAGAGATAAATATACTTTAGAAAATAATGAATTAAAAAAGATAGTTGATGGAACAGAAGATTATTATAAATTATTAGATAAGTTTAAAGACTTATTAAGTGATTATACTTTAACAAATGAAAATAGTGAAAAGATAGAAACAGGTGAAAAACGTATCTTTGCTCCAAATTATATATATGTTGAAAATGGAGTTCCTAAAACCTTAGTATCAGGAATAAGTGAAAAACAAACTGATTCAAGAGAAGAATTAACTACGGAAATATTAGAAGACGAAGAAAAAATATTTAATGAGTTTTTTAAATAGAGGTTATTATGAAAAAAACTGAAAAAAATATTTTAATAGCCTTTCTTTTAAATTTAAGTTTTAGTATTATTGAATTTATTGGAGGAACTATTACTAATAGTGTTGCTATTTTATCTGATTCAGTTCATGATATAGGAGATGCCTTAAGTATTGGAATATCATATTTTTTAGAGAGAAAAAGTAATAAAAAGCCTGATAAGAATTATACATATGGATATTTAAGATATTCTGTTCTTGGTGGATTTATTACAACTATGATTTTATTTATAGGATCGATATTTGTAATATATAATTCGATTTTAAGAATTATTAATCCAGTTGATATTCATTATGAAAAAATGATAATAATAGCTGTATTTGGAGTAATTGTTAATACAGTTGCAGCTTATTTTACGAAAGATGGTAAATCATTAAATCAAAAAGCAGTTAACTTACATATGTTAGAAGATGTATTAGGTTGGATTGTTGTTTTAATAGGTGCAATAATCATGAACTTTACTAATATTAAAATAATTGACTCTATAATGTCAATTGGAGTATCAATCTTTGTTTTAATTCATGCAACAAAAGAATTTAAAGAAATATTAGATTTATTTTTAGAAAAAGTTCCTAAAGATATATCTATTGATAAAATAAAAAATAATTTACTTAACGTTGATGGTATACTTGATATTCATCATATACATGTATGGAGTATTTCAGGAGAAGAAATATTTTTAACCATGCATGTTGTAATTAATAAACAAGATAAAGAAATAAAAAATATAATAAGAGAAACTTTAAAGAAAATGAATATTAATCATGTAACAATAGAAATAGAAGAAAAAGATGAAAAGTGTTTTGATGAACATTGTCATATTAAAGTAAGTCATACACATCATCATTGAAATATAACTAATTGACATCAATAAATATATTTGTTAAAATTAAAGTACTTAGTACAATAGATTAATTTTATAATTTATAAATGCTTCTATGGTAGAAAAATAATACTTATTACCACTAAGTAAAACAATTGTTTTAAGAGGAGAAACTTAAAGATAAGATATTTTCTTAAAAACTGATA
Source organism: uncultured Clostridia bacterium (assembly GCA_947168405.1). Taxonomy (GTDB): domain Bacteria; phylum Bacillota_I; class Bacilli_A; order RF39; family UBA660; genus RUG591. The sequence continues at coordinate 437 of CAMVLU010000119.1, read as the reverse complement.
ATCTTTAAGAAAATAATTTAAACTCAAAAAGTATGTTTTTATCAGAAACATTCTTTTTTTTATATAAAAACATATAATTATCTTGGTGGTATATGTTTTTAAATTTAATAAATATTATTAAAGAAATGATGTTTTTTACAGGAAGTTATTCTAATAATTTATTTCCAGATCCATTAAGTTCTGAAGAAGAAGATAAATATTTAAAATTATTAGAAAATGGCGATAAAGAAGCAAGAAATAAGCTTATTGAACATAATTTAAGATTGGTAGCTCATATTGTTAAAAAATTAAATGATGATTCAAGTTTACAAGATGATTTAATTAGTATAGGAACAATAGGTTTAATAAAAGGAATAGATACATATTCAAGAAATAAAAAAGTAAAATTAACTACTTACTGTGCTAGATGTATACAAAATGAAATATTAATGTATTAT
>CAMVLU010000118.1 GCA_947168405.1 uncultured Clostridia bacterium | reverse complement strand
AGGAAATATAGATGAGTTGTATAAATATATAACATTAAAAAATAAAAGAAGAAAAAAAAGATATTATGTTGGATTATTTAGTAATTTTAAAAATAATATGGATATTTTCTTTATAAATATTAATACAGATAAATATTTAAATAATATGAAAAAACTATATGATAATGAGTCTATTTATAATGAAGAGTTAGCAAATCAAGTACAAGATACAAGTATAAGTGGCCGAGAAAAACAAACAATTATAAATCGCAAGATGGATTCAGATAATAAGTTAAATTATTTTAAAAATGAATTAGTATATGCTACAGAATTATCTAAACAATTTCCAAAATATTTAACTATTGGAAGTGCATTTACTATTAAACATAATAGAGGAGTAGAATTAATAATTGATAGTTATACAGAAGAATACTTAAAATTTAATCCTCGATTTGTATTAATTTGGGAATTAATAAAGAAATATAAGAATGAAGGATTTTTATATATTAATTTAAATGCTGTTGTTGGTGATTTTACACATGAAGATTTAGGAAAATATAATACTTTAAATAATATAAAGTTGAAATTTAATTCAACAGTTATGGAATATATTGGAGAGTTTGATTTAGTAATAAATGATCGTATTTATAATAAATTTAAAGAGAAGATAGAAAAGAAATAAAGAATTTCCTTTATTTCTTTTTAATATTTTTGTTTATTTATTGGTTCTATATGCCAATCTTCTCGATAACTTGCGTTTAGAAGTGGAAAGGTTAATCCATAATTTCTGGCATTTTGATGTGCCCAACCCATGCTAGGACAACTTGTATCTGTTCTATATCCTGAACAAACTGAACCATCATTTTGATAAAATTCTAAATCACTTGCTATTCCAAATCCATGAAATGAAATACCAGGTTTTGCCGCTCTTCCTGGAGTCATAGTACTATAATAATAACTTTGAGTACTATAACTTCGACATCCTTGAGTACTCATTGTTATTTTATAACCATTTTTATTTGCTTCATCTATAAATCTTGTTAATCTTGTATAGAAGTAATTGTTGTAACCATATGGATTATTAAATCCTTCTTGTGAAGGATTATTTGGACAATACATTCCTGAATAAGTATCTCTGTTTCCATATACATATCCGGGATAATAAAACACTCCATCTATTACATAAACTCTGTTTAATTGATTTGTATCAGTTTCGTGTAAATAGTTATCTACAGTTTCTGCATCATTATTATTGCTATCATTTGTATTATTAACTAATGTATTAATATCTTCATTTTTTTTATTCATTAAAACATTTTCTAAATATTGATTTTTAACATTTGTTTCTATTTCCATATGAGATAACTTTTCATAATTCTCTTTATATAATTGATATGTGTTAGAATTTGCATATACATAACAAGCATTATTGTTATTATTTAATGTGCTATGAATAATAAATGATAATATAAATATAGCTAATACATAAAATAAAGATTTAGATCTATCTATTATAAAATATTTAGTAAATTTAATATGTTTTTTCTTTTGTTTAATTGCTTGAATAAAGTTTATAAAAAAGAATATAAAGGGAACAATAGTCATGTTAATTGCTAAAAAATATTTTAAGTAATAAGTAAATGTTAATAAATCATAACTATTACATGTAAACATATAAATCCCCCTTTTCAGGTGCTATATTTTAGCATAAAGTGATAAATTTGTCAAAAAATACTTGATAAAAAATAATTATGTGTTAAAATAAGTATATATTTAACAAAGAAGTTTAGTTTAAATATTAATTAATTTATAGAGAGTTAGTGGTTGGTGTAAACTAATAAAATTAATATGGAAGTTACATAAATGGAGTTAAAACGATAATCTGCGTTAAAGATAATAAGTGTAAATCATTACAGAAGTAAGGTGGTACCACGATTTATTCGTCCTTATAATGTAATGATTTTTTTTAGGAGGATATATGAATTTAAATGAATTTATTGATAGTACTAATTTATCTAAAGTAGCAACAGCTGATGATATTATGGAATTATGTGAAGATGCAATGGAATATCATTTTCCAACTGTAGTTGTTCCACCTTATTATGTTGCTTCTGCCAGTGATTATTTAAAAGGATCAACAACAGAGGTGTGTACAGTTATTGGTTTTCCAAATGGATATAGTACTAAAGAAACTAAACAATTTGAAGCAATAAATGCAATAGAAAATGGAGCAAAAGAAATAGATATGGTAATTAATATCAACGCTTTAAAAAATAAAGATTACGATTATATTAAAGATGAAATAGAAACAATTAGAGATAGTATAGATGGACATGTATTAAAAGTTATAATTGAAACTTGTTTACTTTATAAAGATGAAATAATTAAAATGACAGAAATATGTAATGAATGTTTTGTTAATTTTATAAAAACATCAACAGGATTTGATAAAGCTGGAGCAACTATTGAAGATATCGATTTAATTAAAAAACATAAAAACGAAGTGTTAGAGATAAAAGCAAGTGGTGGAATAAAGACTAGAAAAGAAGCAGAAGAGTTTGTTAAACATGGAGCGTCAAGAATTGGTACTAGTCATGCTAAAGATTTAATGAGGTAACCATGAATTTGATTAAGTGGAATAAATTGTATTCTGATAACAGATATTTGGATGAAATATTTATTAGCAAATACAAAAACGATAACAAATTGTATCAAAAGAACTGTGTTGAATTAATGGTAGAAATAGGAGAATTTGTTAACGAAACTAAAGTATTTAAATATTGGATAACGAAATCTCCAAATAAAGATAAAATGTTAGAAGAATATGCAGATGTTATTACAATGATATTATCTTTTTATGGATTTTATAATTTAGAAATAAAAGAAACATATAATAAAATAGAAGAAACTGATATTTTGAAAGTAATTATGGAATTATATAATAAATCTTATATGTTTTATAAAAAAAGTAATAAAGATATATTAGAAGAAATATTTAATTATACTTTATATTTAGGAAAGTTATTAAATTTTGATGAAGATGAAGTATTAAATGCAATTGAAAATAAACAAAAAATAATA
>CAMVLU010000117.1 GCA_947168405.1 uncultured Clostridia bacterium | reverse complement strand
ATTTCTGGTAAATTATCTTTTGAAAAAAACTTCAATTCTAATGATTCATGATCTTTTTGAATATCACCAGATAAAATATGTGCTTTAAATACTGCACAAATTACATGAGCTTTATCACCACTTGGCCATTTTAGGTTTTTATTATGATAAATACCAACTAAATAATCTAATTTAATATCTAATCCTGTTTCTTCTTTAACTTCTCTTATAGCACCTTCATGGTAAGTTTCATCCATCTCCATAATGCCACCAGGAAGTCCCCATTTGCCATTGTCACTTCTTCTTTGCAGTAATATCATTTCATCTTTTTCTATTATTGCACCAGAGGCATTCATAATTATTTTATTATGTCCAACCATACTTCTTATATATTTAACATAATCATTATTATAATTTACATTAACTTTTAATATATCACGAATATCTACTGATAAACAATTTGCTAATTTATATAATGTTTCAGTTGTAACATCATTAACACCTGTTTCTATCTTAGCTATAGTAGATACATCCTTATATCCCATAAGAGAAGCTAATTCTTTTTGAGATAAGCCTTTTTCTTTTCTAATAGTCTTAATTCTTAATCCTATTTCTTTTTTATCCATACTACTTATGTTCCTTCAAAATGTCTAATAATTTAGAATCTATTTCTTTTTCAATTTGAACTTGCAAATTTTTGTTGCATGTTCAATTTAATTCAAGTTCTCCTTCTTCATATATGTTTAATGTGTTTTCCAATATTTTGTCTTGAAGTTTGATATAAATTTACTAACGCATCCTTATTCATCCATAACATATATTGTAAATATAATTTCTGTTTTTTTGGTAGAATTCTACCTTTTAATCGTTTTTTTTTGAAGACTGAAGTACAACGTATTTTTTATTCTATAAATACATTTTTTCATTTATGTTCCCATTTAATTGGCATTTAACGATAAAATATATTATTCTCTTTATCTTTTAGATTAAAACTAAAATAATTATGTCCATCTTTTAATGAAATATTAAATGTTTTGTCTTTAAAAATAATCTTATAATCTAATTTTTTTAATGAATAAATATCTAATTCAAGAATATTCTTATAATATTCAAGCTTTAACAATAAATTATTTTTAAGTCTAAAATTTTCTAATTTATAATACTTAAGATTTAATCCTAAGGATGGTAATAATTCTAATCTATCTTTATAATCTCTAAAAAACATTAATATTATAGATTTTGCAATACCAAAATTACCATCAATTTGAAATGGTGGATGTAAATCTAACAAAGATTTTGAAGTTGAATTTTTAATCCATTCTTTAAAAGAAACTAATGTATCTTTTTCTTTATGCAAAGACGCAAGTAAACATGTTATCCAGGCTTTTGACCAACCTGTTTGACCGCTTCCATTATTAATTCTTTTTAATATTGTATTATAAAAAATACAATTAAATTTCGAATCATAACTTATTTCTTCTCCTGGAAATAAAGAATATAAATGAGATAAATGCCTATGTCCTTTATCTTGTTCGCTAAATTCCTCATGCCATTCACATAAAGTATTATCATTATTAATAGAATAATCATGTAAATTATTTAATACATAATCTAATGAATCATCATTAATATTTAATATTTTATTAATTTCTTTTAATTTAAATATTAAATCTTTAATTAATTCATCATCCATAGTACAACCATTACATAAATTATATGGTTTATTATTTAAAATATATGTATTTTCAGGAGATAATGATGGTGAAACTACTAAATGATTAGTTTCATCAAAAACCAATATGTTTTTTATAAATTCAAATGAATCATCCATTATATATTTATATTTCTTTAAGAATTCTATATCCAATGTATAAATATAATATTCATATATAAATAAAGATACCCAAACGTTTCCTAAAGGCCAAATAGTTGCAGGCATATAATGATCAACCATAAATGAATCTGCTAGTATATCAGTATTATGAAAACTAACAGCTCCTGTTGTATGATACAATATTTTAGCAATTTCTTTGCCATTTTTATTAAGTTTTACAATTAGTTCAATTAATGGCTTAGCACATTCTACTAAATTAGCATTAAATATAAACCAATAATTCATTTCTAAATTAATATTAATTGTATATTTACTATCCCATTTTGGATATTTTTTATCATTCCAAATTCCTTGTAGATTTGATGGCAACATATCTCTTGATGAAGAAATCATTAAATATTTAGCCAAATTAAATATTTTATTTAAATTACTATCTGATGTATCAAAGACACTTTTATTAAATAATTTATGATAATCTTCTTGATGATTTTTTAAATAATATAAGTAATTATATTTAATATCAAATTTATCATCTATATCCCTATTAATAAATGATGTGGATATATTTAAAAATAATGAAAAATCATTAGAATCAATAATTATTTTATTATCAATAGTTTTATAATTATCTTTATCTAATTTTAATTTGATGATTGCGGTATCGTCTTTATTATAATTAATTTTCAAAATTAAAGTATTATTTGAAAAACTTAAAATTCCGTCTTCATTAAATAAACTAATTTCATATTTAATACTTACTTCTGATAAAAATTTAATAACTAGTAAATCTTCATCATGATTCACAAAATATGTTCTAGATACTCTAAAATCATTATATAAAAAATTTACTTTAACTAATCCATTATTTAGATCTAGTATTCTTTCATATTGCATAACATTACCATTCTCTAAATGTATATTTAAAAAACCTGCACAAGTATAAATTCCCATCTTTTTCTCAATTGGAAATAAATTTATAGCTTCTTTATGTGCCTCATCAATTTTTTTATTTAATAACAAAGACTGAACAATCTTTAGCTTATCATAAAAATTATCTGGATATCTTTTTAAATCTTTGTCATAAAGCCACATAGTAGTGTCATTTAATACTACTTTCTCAGATAAAGGATTACCATAAATCATTCCACCAATATGTCCATTTCCTATAGGAAAACAATCATAAAAGCCTTCTTCTTTATTTATATCTGCATAATCATTAAGAACTATATTACTCATACTATCACTTTTTTACATTTTATTTTTTT
>CAMVLU010000116.1 GCA_947168405.1 uncultured Clostridia bacterium | reverse complement strand
ATATGATGGAATTCTCCATATGTTCGAAGAAGAAGCATAAGAACTTCTTCTTCGGGGAAACTGTAGGTTTTGCGATCCTTGCAGCCTTTACAGCCATACAAATCGAGGCCCAAAATAAAAAAATGATTTAGAATTTTTTTGATATAATTTGACAGTAATTTAAAAAAGTATTATAATATAAATATAAAAAAATATAAGAAAGGAGATAAAATAATGACAATTAATTATAAAATCATAAAACATATAGATAATTAGGAAAATATTTTATTAGAATTAGATAATACTAATATTACATTTTCTAATATTTCTCCAATCGAACATTCTTAGGAAATTTTTGTTTTAGATAATTAGGTATTAACAAGAGAAGAACTTTCTGATTATAGTGGAAGTTTTATTTTTTTAGAGCAAGAAGATATTACTGAAGAAAGTACTGCATTATTAGATCAATTATTTGAAATTTTATTATCATGTGAAAAAGAAAAATCTGTAATTTCTATTTAGACACAAGTTGTAAATGAAGAAAATGTTATAGTAACTAATTTTACTCAAATTTTACAGCCTTCTCAAATCGCATTAGTTTCAAAAAATTTAAAAATTGATACAACTTTAAATATGATGATTCATAGATTATGTATGGCATATAAAAAAGTTAATTAATAAAGGGGAAATGAGATATGCCTTCAACAGGAAATAAAGTAAATTGGTCTGATATAGTTAATACTTATTCTAAATTAAATACAGCTAGATCAAAATATGGGTTTTCACAAGCTGGGCCTACTAATGCATAGGGCAATAAAGTAGTAGTGGCAGATATTACTGAAATTAATTCTTTTCTTACAGAAATGCAATCTAATAGTAAACTTACTTCTGTTGCTACTCCAGTTACTCCACCCACAGTTGGCTCACTTTTAAAACCATTGTTTTTAGATACATTAAATTCAACTATTGATAATATACAAAACACTGATAATTATACCCCTTGTAGTTTTAATGCTTTTGGAGATGGTTGGGGTAATGGTATTGCATATTGTGACCAATAAAAAAAATATAATTATGGAGTTTTTATATGATAGATCTTTATTTAACAAAATAGAAAATAGATTCTCTTTGTTTAGTAGCTTCTGCTGAATGCAATTTAAAATGTAAATATTGCGAAATTGCAAAAAGTAAAGATTCTACATACAGTATTGAATTATAGAAAAATATTAAATCTGCTTTTGAAAATGGCAGTTTTTTAATAAATATATAGAAAACTCTAAAAGCTTTAAATCAAGATTTTAATAAAATTCATAGAATTACTTTTTGGGGCCAAGAGCCTACTTTATCATTAAATAGTTTTAGAAAAAATATACAAGAATGGTTTAATACTTTCCCAAATATTATTAATCTTTTCTTTTCAACAAATGGAGGAACAGATCCTCGTATTATATATAATTTTATAAAAGATGTTGATTCAATAGTTACTCATGATATTTAGATTGGTGTTTAGTTCTCTTATGATGGAGAATGGTCTTGTATCAATGAACGCATGATCGATCCTAATTTAATTAAAAAACATTGTAAAGAATTAATAGAATTATTAAACAATACTCATTTAAATCATGCGCAAATACAAATAGTATGGCATGGTGTAGTTAGTTTTGATTTAATAGATTATATTTTAAAATCAAATACAATAAAAGATTACATAAAAGATTTAGATGATACAGTTTTTAATGCTTCATAGTGGAATCATAATTTAAAATGTAAAGTTTATCCTATAACATTAGGATTAGAACAACCTTATAAAGCTTCTACAGATGATGGATTAGCTTTAACGACTTTTATAGAAAAAGGATTGCGCCCAGATGTAGAACAAAATTTACATTTTTATAATCCAATTAGAAATTTATTAATGACTTTAATGGGAAGATCTAATTTTGAAGAACAAGTTTTTGATAATACTAAATGGATGCAAAATATTATTGATATGTTTAATGGGGTTGATTTAACACGAGTATTAAATAAAGGTCATGCTTGTGGTAGTTATGATCATGAATTAAAAATTATGTATGATGGTACATTAATAGGATGTTAGAATTTCTTATTTAATACTACAAAAGATCATATAATTGATTCTGATCCAATGTTACGTTAGGTAAAAGAAAATTTAATTAATCATAATTTTTTTATTAATTTAGCAAATTCTTCATCTTCTATAGAAGATATTAATAAAGTTTTAGATAGATTTTATTTACTTCATTTTTCAAGTTTCTTAACTACATATCAGTCTATTGTTAATACAATAATTATGTTAGCTACTGCAGGACAAGCTTCTCAAGAATATTTAACTAATAAAGAAAAATTATTTAAACATGCTTTTATGATTGTTAGATATAATGCTTGTTTCTTTAACCATTTAATGACTACTGGGTCTACTTTTTTAGAACCAATTAGTTTATGTAGAGTTCTTTGTAATGGCACATTAGATTTAGCTGAAGAAGAATATTATCATAAACGTTTAGTTACTCGACAATTAGTTTCATAAATAATTAGGAGTAAAATATGGATAAATATTATTTAGATGAAAAAAATTTACTTGAAACTTGGATATCTAAAAACTATCTTCCAAATATTTTTTCAGATATTAAAAATTAGACATGGCAATTAGGAGAAGGTATTGAATTAATTATTAAGCCATAGTGTAATTAGTAGTGTAAATATTGCTATATTACTTAGTATGGTAATCAAATATATCCTCCAGAAGAAAGAATATCTAATGAAGAAATTTTAAAACGTGTAAAAATGATTTTAGAATGGGTTATTGAAAATAAAATATTTGTTCCTCGTTATGAACTATTTGCGGGAGATATATTAGGAGATAAACTTTATTATAAAATTTTAGATATATTTTTAAATCTTTATAAAACTATAGAGAATGATTAGATATTTAATAGTAAAAAGTGGCAAAAAACTTTAATTCTATTACCAACAAATGGTTATTATTTTCGTTTTCAAGAACATCAAGATTTAATTCGGTCTTATGCTAAAAAATTTGAAGAAATTGGTTTTTAGTTAGGTTTCTCTTGGTCAACAGACGGTTTGTATGCAGCAGATTCAAGAGAAAATGTTTTGACTACAAGTACTATTACTCAAGAAGATTATGATAAAATATTTCTATTTATGAAAGAAATGCAATTTGGAATTCATTCTGTAATTGCGCCAGAATCAAT
>CAMVLU010000115.1 GCA_947168405.1 uncultured Clostridia bacterium | reverse complement strand
AAAGTTGGATTACCATTATTTTAGATGATACTTTATCAGATAAAGAAATAATGAAATTAGTAGATTTAAGTTATGATAATGTAAGGGAATGAGTATAAATCAGAATTACAGAATCCTTTAATATATAGTAAGACAGATATAAAAATTCAGCCTAGATGTAGAACTTGCAAGAGAAGAAATGCCTGCAATGGTTGCAGATGGTGTGGAAGATGTAGCTAAAAATAAATGAGAAAGACTTATGAATTTTGAAATTGATAATAAACAAATAGTAAATTGTAGGAGAGATTAAGAAAATGAAAAAAGAAAAAATATATAAAATAATAATATTAATTGCTATTATGCTAGATTTAATAATATTTGGAAGTTTGATATATAGTAATAGAAATTTAAAAAAAGAATTAAATACTTTAAGTAAAGAAATTTTAAAGTTAGAAAATCGTATTGAAAATCAAGGATCTCAATTATATGAAGTAGATACAAAAATTTCTAATACTATTGCTAAAAAAGAAAAAGCAGAAAAACAACAAGAATATGAGAATAATCCCAATAATATTGCTGTAAAAAATTTAGATAAAAATATATTTTTAACAGATTTTGAAAATTATAAACCTGAAAATAATGATGTAAAAATTCCTGAATCTAAAGCAAAAGAAATAGCGCAAAATGGTTTTGAGGAATCTAAAAAAAGAATAGCAGGAGAGGGAGCAGATGATAAGGATTCTGAAACCGTAAAAATAGAACAAATAAATGCTAATAACTATTTTACAAGATTATCAGAGCAAAGTGATAAAATATATAAAGAAATATCAAGAAAATGTTATATAATTCAAAGAGAAAATGATATAGGTAATGGTATTTCCATATATGTAGATGTAACAACAGGATTAATTATAGGTGGAGAGGCTTTCGGAGATTAGCTACCTACATATATGATAGTATGGTTATTAGTAATGGTATTTTAAAATAAAGCTAGTAAATTATGAATAGGAGAGAAAAAATGGGATATATAAGTGATTTAAGAAAATATGTTGGACATCAGCCAATACTAACTGCTGGAGTGGGATTATTTGTATTTAATAGTGCAAATAAAATTTTAATGCAACTTAGAACTGATTATGATTCTTGGGGATTTCCAGGAGGAGCTATGGAATTAGGAGAGAGTTTTGAAGAGGTTGCAAAAAGGGAATTAAGAGAAGAAACTAATTTGGAGATAGATGAATTAAAATTAATTAGAGTTTTATCAGGAAAAGATACCTATAGAGAATATCCAAATGGAGATAAATTATATGATATTACGGCAATTTTTGTAGTAAAGAAATATCATAATGATATAAAGATTAATGATGTTGAATCTAAAAAATTAGCATGGTTTGATATAAATGACTTACCTAAGAATATGACAGCATATACGAAAAATTATTTAAATAAGTTTGGGAATATTTTAGAAGAGGCTTTAAGAGAATTTGAAAATTAATTATACAAATTACAATAAATTTATGAGACTAATATTAAGTTATCGAGGAGTTAATATGAAGGAAATATTAAGTAAAATAAGAACTCCAAATAAAGAACAGAAATTTAAAAGTAAGATAATAAATACAGTTTTAATATTTGTGTTGGGAATAATTTTAGGAATTTTTTCTAAATGGTTAGACAATTTATCTATAGATAATAATATATGGTGGCAAAATATAATTGAAAAAATTGATTTGGGAAACTTTTTCTCTGGTATAAGTATATGGTTATTTATAGCGATTACAATTTCAATATATAGTAAAACACCATTAAGAGCAGGTTTAAATGTATCTCTGTTTTTTATTGGAATGGTAGTTAGTTATCATTTATATACAATATTTTTTAGTGGATTTAATCCACTAAATTATATGATGATATGGTATGGAATTACTTTGATTTCACCAATACTTGCTTATATGTGTTGGTATGTAAAAAGTGAGCATATAATATCTTTAATTATTAGCAGTATTATACTATTTATTATCTTTTCAGTCTGCTTTAGCATAGGACATTGGTATTTTGAATTAAAAAGTATATTAGATTTAATTATATTTGTTGGAACTTGTATAGTCTTATATGTAAAGCCTAAAAATTTATTTATTAGCATTATAATTGGTTTGTTCTTATCATTTTTAATAATAAAATTATTTTTTTAATTAAAAATATAAAATAGTAATTTATAAGTGAGGTAGATTATATGAAAGATGGAAAAATACCTAATCCAAATACAATAAATCCTATTGCAGGATATGATAAAGAAATATATATAAAGCCAACAATAAAGAATAAAAATATTAATGTAGGAGATTTTTCGTATATTGCTGATTTTGATTTTGAAAGTCATGTAACACATCATTATGAATGGAATAATGATAAATTGATTATAGGAAAGTTTTGTCAGATAGCTTCAGGAGTTGAATTTGTTATGAATGGAGCTAATCATCAAATGAATGCAGTTTCAACATTTCCTTTTTATACTTTAGAAGGATGGGAACAAACACCACCAACACAAAATGACTTACCAATAAAGGGAGATACTATAATTGGTAATGATGTATGGATAGGACAAAATGCTACTATACTTCCAGGAGTTCATATTGGAGATGGTGCAATAATTGGTGCTAATAGTGTTGTTGGAAGTAATGTCGAACCATATACAATAGTTGTTGGAAATCCTGCAAAACCAATTAGAAAAAGATTTGATGATGAACTAATTGATATTATGGAAAAATTGAAATGGTGGGATAAGAGTATTGAAGAAATAAATAGTTTAATCCCATTATTAACATCAAGCAATTTAGAAAAAGTAAAAGAAGAATTATCAAAATTAGTTTAATAAATTACAATATGAAAGGAAGATTTAATTATGGCAACATCAAAGGAATATAAAGATTGTATTTTAGAACAGTTAGATTTATTAAATAATATAACTTGTAAAGCAATGATGGGCGAATTTTTATTATATTATAATACTATCTTATTTGGTGGTATTTATGATAATAGATTACTTGTTAAAATAGTTGATACTAATAAAAAATATAATATGAATAAGCAAATTCCTTATGAGAGTGCAAAGCCAATGTATTTAGTTGATGATGTTGATAATAAAGAATTATTAAAAGAAATTGTAATAGAAACATGCAAAGGATTACAAATTAAAAAGTAAAGCACAAATTACAATTTGAAAGGATAAAATATGATTCAACTATTAAAGTATGGAAATACT
>CAMVLU010000114.1 GCA_947168405.1 uncultured Clostridia bacterium | reverse complement strand
TTCCTACAATACTTTTATTATACATTGCATATGATACTCCTAATGTTATTAATAACATAGCAATTATACTAAATACTATAATATTTCTAATTTTATTACTTTTTTTCTTTAAGTTATATTCCATATACATAACCTACTTTCTAACTTATAACATAATTATATAATAAAATGTAATAGATAACAATAAAAAATGTTGAATTTCTTCAACTTTTTTACTCACTAACTTTTTCTACAACATATTTAGTAGCATTTGAAATATCATTATTTGTAGATACTTGAAATTCTCTTTCATCTCCAACATTAAATTTATCTACTTTATTTATATTTGATATTAATAATACTTTATTATCTTTATCATATATAGTTAACTTTAAATCTGATTCTGATATTTCTTGATCTGTATTATTTTTTACTTTTACAAATATACTACTAACTTTACCTATTTTTTCTATTCTACTACTTAATACAGTTAATTCATTTATATTATTATTAATTTCTATATCTTTTACAACTGGTTTATTATTATTATCTAATATTATTCCATTTTTAAATAAATTATTTCTATTTAATATTACAAATATAACTATTCCTAAAACTAGTACTACACCTATTATTAATATAATTTTTTTCTTATTATTATCTTTCATTTTAACATCTCCTATTTTCATAAATATTATATATCATTATCGATTAATAATCAATACTTATTCTTTTTTTTTATTTTTTTAATATTTTCTATAGGAGTGTCTGTACAATATGCTAATTTTTCAATATATATAGAATTTTTTATTTTTTTTAAGGCAGATTTTTCTAACTGAAAAATACGTTGTTTAGTTAATCCTAATTCTTTTGCTATTTCATCATATGTTTTAAATTTATCACTTAAAAATCTTTGAATAATAGTAGTTCTTTCATTTTCAGTTAACTTAACTTTATCTAATATTTCAATAATATTTTTTTTTATTTCATCTTTTTCAATACTTTCAAAGAAATCTATTTCATCATCTTCTAACATTATAATTATTTCTTCACCATCTTCTGACATTGGACTATTTAAACTAGAAACATTAGATTTACTTATTAATAATTGTATTTCATATACCTGTTCTATACTAATATTTAAATAATTTGATATTTCTTCTATAGTTGGTTCTCTTCCTAATTCTTTCATTAATTGATCATATACATATTGATAATTATATATTTTATTTCTTATAGAATCATCAAATTTAATATTAAAACCATATTGTCTTAAATCATTATTTATTTCATTTTCTATAACTTTACATGCCCATGTTGAAAATGCATAATTTTTATTTAAATCATAAGTTTTGATTGCTTTAATAAGTCCTATATTTCCATATTCAACTATATCCATTCTTGACAAACATGTATGATTAATATATTTAAAATATTTTTTAGCTACCATTACTACTAAAGCTGTATTATGTTTAAATATTTCATCAAAAACATCTTCTCCATTTTGATATCGTCTAAAATATTCAAGTTGTTCTTCCTTAGAATATGTATTATACATTTTTATTTCATTTAAATATATATCTAAATCATCTTGAATCATAGTATCTCATCTCATTTCTATATTATATTGTTCTATAATTTTATATTTAATTCTATTTGTTTATTTGTTTTTTCATTCTTTTTTAATACATCATATGAATCATCTCTAAATGATGCTAATTCATAAAAATATTGAGATTTTCTTATTTTTTTTAAAACAGATTGTTCTATATTATGAACTCCTTGTTTACTAAGTCCTAAATTATTAGCTATTTCTTCATAAGTTTTTATATCTTTGGGATTATCACAATATCTATTTAATAAAACTACTTTTTCTTTTTCACTTAAATTCATATTTTTAATAATTTCCAAAAATCTTTTTTTACATATTTGATCTACTACTTCATCTTCCATACTAGGAACATAATCTTCATAAATAGAAAGCATATTTTTTTGTTCAGATGGAATTAATAACATATCATCTAAACTTCTTAAATCAATTGTATTAACAAATTGTTGTAATAATAAAACTTGTTTTTTTTTCAAATTTAATGCTATTGCTAATTCATCAATGGTTGGTTCTCTTCCTAATTCCATTTGAAGTTTATTATATTTATATTTATATTTTTTTATTTTATCTTTTGTTTTGTCATTTATATGAAAATATTTACCATAATCACGAATTGCTGCTGTTATTCTTTGAGAAATTATCATACATGCCCATGTTGAAAATACAGAAGTATTATAATTATATGTTCTAATTGCTTCAATTAATCCCATATTACCATATTCTATTAAGTCCATTATAGTAAAATTAGTTTCATCTAAGTACTTAAAAAATTTTTTAGCAATTGAAACAACTAATAAGGTATTATGTAAAAATATTTCTTCAAAGACATCTTCACCATTTTTATATCTTTTAAAATAATCTATTTGTTCTTCTTTAGTAAATGGTTCATATTTAGATATATAATTTAAATATAACTCAAAATCTTCATCATGCATATATATAATCACCTACTTTTCTATTTTATTAAAATAATCCCAATCTTGTAATTTAGTTTTTATTTTTTTTAAGGTAGCTCTTTCAATTGATTCAACATTTCTTCTATCTGCATAACCTAAAATATTAGCAACTTCTTTATGTCCTTTATATCCTTCTCCATCAAATCCATATCTTAAATTAATAATAGTAGCTTGAGTTTTAGTTAAATATTTAAAAATATAATTTATAATATCATTTTCTTCTTGTTCTTTAGCCATTTTTTCTACAAAATCCTCTTCTTTACTTGCAATAAAATCAATTATTTCTTCACCTTCATCATTAATTTCTAAATTAATACTTAAGACATCACGTATTAAATCTAATTTTGATAAAGTTAAAACATTATTATAAGTCATATTTAATTCTTTTGATAATTCTTCAATCGTTGGTTTTCTATTTAATTTTTTTAACAATAAATCATACTTTTCTTTATATCGTTCTAATTCCCCAAATTTATGTTTAGGAATTCTTATAATGTATCCTGAATTTTTAGTTAATACTTCCATATATCTATCAATAGTTCTATATACATATGAAGATATTTTTTTTACATCAATATATTTCAAATCATAATTATTCATAGCAACTAATAAAGCTATATTACCTTCTTGAATTAAATCCATAATAGAAAGATGTAAAAAAGGAAAATAATATTTATATGCTATTTTTACAACTAATAATAAATTAGAATGATAAACTTTTAAAAAAGCATCTTGATCATTT
>CAMVLU010000113.1 GCA_947168405.1 uncultured Clostridia bacterium | reverse complement strand
AAAGAAATGCTTATGGATTTATTGCAATTGGTAACTTAAATATGACAAAAAATGAATTGCAAAATCACTTTAAGCGATATAAAGAATTTTTAGAAAAGAATAATTTAGAAGTGGAATTCAATAATTTAATATACCTAAAAAGAGGAAACTCTGTTCAAGAATTAGATAAATATAGCAATCCCAAAAGAAATTATCTACGTGAATTAATTTCTAAAGTAGATTAATAACTTAATTCCAGAAAAATATTTATTTATAAATGATAGTAAAAAAATATTTTAAAATAATAATAACAGCATAGGAGAGCAAAGGATGAGGAATTAAAAGTAGTATAAAAAGGAATATATAACATTGCACAAAATAAAAGTTTTCGAGAATTAGAATGTTGATTTATCAAGAATTTTGAATAATATTTTAAATTTATTACATAATAATATAAAATAATCCCACTCCAAAAACTCAAAAATAATTGACTTTTTTGGAATTAATGTTATAATATTTATGGAGGATAAATTTATGAGATTAATAAAACGTGACAGATATTCAAACCAGTTAATAAATGTTATAGGTGTTCCAGATATAAAGATAATAACTGGAGTTAGACGTTCTGGTAAATCTAAATTACTAGAAGCTTTTAAAAAATATGTACAAACTAATATAAAAGATGCTAATATTATTCATATCAATTATAGTTTAACGAAATTTGAAAAACTAAAAGAGTATCATGCTTTAGATGAATATGTTGGAAAAAATTATGTAGAGGGTAAGAAAAATTTTTTATTGATAGATGAAGTTCAAATGTGTGAAGGTTTTGAGGTTGCAATAAACAGTTTTCATGCAGAAGAAAAATATGATATTTATATAACAGGCTCAAATGCATTTTTATTAAGTAGTGATCTTGCAACATTATTTACTGGAAGAACATTTGAAATAGAAGTTTTTCCATTTTCATTTCAAGAATTTATGGAATATTATAAATATGATGATGCAGATAAAGTTTTTGACGAATATGTGCGTAATGGCGGAATGGCAGGTTCATATTTATATAATACTGAAAAAGAAAAATACTCTTATGTTGAAGATGTTTATAAAACATTAATAGCTAGAGATATAAAGAAAAAGTATAAAATAAAAAATAGTGAAATATTAGAAGGAGTTAATAATTTTCTTACTGATAATATTTCAAATTTAACATCCTCAAATAATATTACTGATTGTTTAAATAAGAATAAAATGAAAGTAACATATAAAACAATAAATAATTATATTGAATATTTATGTAATGCTTTTGCCTTTTATAAAATAAAAAGATATGATATTAGAGGAAAAAAACATTTAAAGACATTAAACAAGTATTATATAGTAGATCAATCTTTTAGATATGCTAGATTGGGTACTACTAATATGGATTATGGTAGAACATACGAGAATATAGTAGCAATAGAATTATTAAGAAGAGGATATGACGTATATGTAGGTACTTTATATAATAAAGAAATTGATTTTGTGGCTCAAAGGCAAAATGAGAAATTATATATTCAAGTATCTGATAATATAAGTGAAGAAAAAACGTTTAAAAGGGAAGTAGATTCATTATTAAAAATAAAAGATGCTTATCCAAAATTATTGATTGCTAGAACTAGACATGAAGATTATACCTATGAAGGAATTATAATAAAAGATATTGCTAATTGGTTGGTAAATGAAAAAAAGTATAAGATATTGCAGACTGGTTATTAAACAATAATTAATTCATAACATTGTAATATTAAATACAGATAAGATAGCAATAAATTATGAGTTGTGTAAAAGATGGAATAGATTTAAATCTATTCTTTTTCTTTTAATAGATAACACTTATGTAAAAAAACAATACACTTATTTTAAATAACGGAGATATACTTGAATTAGCCTATATTTACTTGTATAATAAATTTAGGAGGAACGAAATGAAAGTAAAAATAAAAACAGAGTTTTTAGATGAAATGAATGAGAAGGAAATAGAAGTAATAATAAAAGCTAAACAACCTAATGAAACACTAGATAATATCATAGAAGGTATTCAAAATATTTCAAATGATACTACTATTTTAATAGCCGAAAAAGATAATAAAGTATACATATTAGACATAGAAGAAATTATAAAAATCTATTCTAACGAACAATATACATATTGCATATATAATAATGAAGCATATAGAGTAAAGAAAAAACTGTATGAATTAGAAGAATTACTTAAAAATAAGAACTTTTTAAGGATATCTAATTCATGTATTGTTAATATAAAAAAAGTAGAATGTTTTGATATGGGAAAAATAGGAAGTATAATTGTCAAACTTAAAAATAATGATATTGAAAATGTTTCAAAGAGAAGAATAAGCGAAGTAACGAAATATTTAAAAGAAAGGTGGAATTAATATGTTGATAAAATTTATTAAAAGCTTTATTAAAAATCTCGCTATAATATATTTAATCTGTAGTGTACTTTATATTATCTTTAGTATTAGTAAATATACTGACATGTTTAATAAGTATCCTATAACTGTAGATACAGAGCATCATCAAGAAGTAGTAAGTATACCAGCTGGAAGAACATATGTAGAAGAATATGAAACAAGATTTTATGCTGGAATGCTATCAATGGCTGTTTATCATAAATATGTATTATATTTCTCTATAATTATAGCAGGATTTATTACTGGTATAAAATTGGCAAAAGAAAGTAGTATGACAAAATATATTATTATATTTATATTGGGTAATATTATTTATAATTGTTTCATTATAGTATTTAGATACGTAATTGGAGATATCTATGGAACGCCAACAATTTTTGATATATATTTAGAAAGTATGAATAAAGGATTCGCATATTATTTATTACTTTATGTGGGAATTATTATTATAAAAAAAGTTAATGATAGAGATAAAGTAAAGGAATTAAATAGCATGCTAAAAAAGAAATAATGAATTATCATGTTTAGTATTTTAATATGGGGAGAAGGAGTAAATTTGCAATTTTTGAGATTTAAGAAAAATCTTAAAAATTGCAAATTTTTTATATTAACAAAATATAGATTTTTTAGAATATATAAAAGATTTTTAAATTTAATATAAAATAAGTGTACAAAATAATTGAAAGAATAAAAAAGTAAATTAATGATAAATATAATTAATTGGAAACTACTTTAAATCTATCAAAAAACAACAGAGGGAAGCAGGGAGAGATGGAGCAAAAGTAGTATAAAAAGGAATATATAACATTGCACAAAATAAAAGTTGTTGTTATAAGGAGTATGATATGAA
>CAMVLU010000112.1 GCA_947168405.1 uncultured Clostridia bacterium | reverse complement strand
ATTAAAAGATTATCCTAAAGAAAGTATTCATACAAAGTTAATAAATGATAAATTAGATGATATAATAAAAATTCCTAAAGTAATAGATAATTATGAAAAATATTCTAAAAATAATTTATATTTAGTAGGAGAATTAGGTGGTTTAAATAAACTTGATAATGTAATAACAGATTATTCTTTTAATGTAACTAATTCTTATATAGTAGCATTTCTTCATTCTTTAGGAGTAAAAAGAATAACATTATCTTTAGAATTACCTGATTTAGAAATAAAGAATTTAATCAATAATTATCATGAGAGATATCAAAAACATCCTAATTTAGAATTAATAACTAAAACCAGAAAAGAATTAATGGTATTAAAATTAAATTTAAATAAATATAAAAATGCTTATTATTTAAGAGATAGATTTAATAATTTATATAGAATTATTAAAAAAGGAAATTATTATTATATATATGATTATAAAATAACTAAAAGAGAACATGATGATAAATATTATTATAATTTAGGAATTAACTATTTAAGAGAGGAAGAATATGAATAATTTAAAAGAATCAATAATTGAAATCGATGATGGAATTAATAAATTAAAACAAAGTTTTAATGATGATTTATATAATAAAGTAAGTGATAAATTATTAGAATTAGATGATTTAATAAATAATAATAAAATTCCTAATGAAATATATGTGGAATTAGTTAAATTTCATAATGAAAGAAGACGTATACACGCATCTTTAAAAAATAATAATAAGAGAAAATAAAAAAAACTATTCTTTTTATAAAAAATGTTGTAAAATATAGAATAATTTATTGATGGGAGGTTTATATGGAAGAATATATGGAAGAATTACTTGCAGTAAGAAGAATGTTAGAACTTGAAAAAATGGCAATTGATAGTAATATTATATTTCCTTTATCTTTAAAAGAGTGGAGATATATGGAAAATGCTATGAAAATGCCTTATGATGAAATAGTTAATTATATAAACTATTATAAAAAGCATTTTTTAATTATCAATCAAGTAAAATTTTTGAGAGATTTAGAAGAAAAATATTCTGTTAATGAAAAAGAATTAATTGAAAGATTTAAAGATGTTCATCGTATTTTAAGATATAAAAATGAAATATTAAATCAGCAATTAAATAATCAAAAAGAAATGATTAAAAGATTATGGTCATAGTAAAATGATAAAAACACTTGCATTGCAGGTGTTTTTTGTGCTATAATACCATAGTTTGAAAAAAGGGAAGTGGAAATATGAAAAGTATTCGTAATATAGCAATAATAGCCCATGTTGACCATGGTAAAACAACACTTGTTGATAAATTATTACAAGATAGTGGAACATTTCGTGATAATGAAGAAATAGTATCAATGGATTCTAATGATTTAGAAAAAGAAAGAGGCATTACAATTTTAGCTAAAACAACATCAATTGATTATAAAGGAGTAAGAATTAATATCTTAGATACTCCAGGACATGCTGATTTTTCTGGTGAAGTAGAAAGAATCATGAATATGGTTGATGGAGTATTATTAGTAGTTGATGCTTATGAAGGAACAATGCCTCAAACAAGATTTGTTTTAAAGAAAGCACTTGATGCTCATGTAACACCTATAGTTGTTGTAAATAAAATAGATAAAGAGTCAGCAAGACCAGCAGAAGTTGTTGATGAAGTAATGGATTTATTTATAGAACTTGGTGCTGATATTGATCAATTAGAGTTTCCAGTAGTTTATACAAGTGCTATGAATGGAACATCTAGTTTAGATCCAGATATTAGTACTCAAAGAGAAACTATGGAACCAGTTTTAGATACTATTTTAGAAACGATAAAAGAACCAAGCGGAGATATAAATGGAGCATTCCAATTTCAACCAGCTCTTCTTGATTATAATGACTTTGTTGGAAGAATTGGAATTGGTGTTGTTAAACGTGGAAGTATTAAAGTTGGAACAAATGTTACTTGTTTAAGACTTGATGGAACTAGAAAACAATTTAGAATTGCTAAAATGTTTGGATACCATGGACTAAAAAGAATAGAAATTAGTGAAGCTAGTGTTGGAGATATAATTGCTATTGCAGGACTTCCTGATATAAATGTCGGAGAAACAATATGTGATGTGTCTTGTGAGGAAGCGTTACCACCACTTAGAATAGATGAACCAACTCTTGAAATGACTTTCGGTGTTAATACTTCACCATTTGCAGGACGTGAAGGTAAATTGTTAACTGTTCGAAAAATTGAAGAAAGACTAAAGAAAGAAACCGAAAGAGATGTTAGTTTAAAAGTTACTCCATATGATCAAGAAAGTTTCTTAGTTAAAGGAAGAGGAGAACTTCATTTATCTATTTTAATTGAAAATATGAGAAGAGAAGGATTTGAACTTCAAGTATCTAAACCTCAAGTAATTATTAAAGAAGTTGATGGTGTTAAAATGGAACCATTTGAAGAACTACAAATTGATGTTAATAATGATTATGTTGGAGGAGTAATTGAAGCACTTGGAAATAGATTTGCAAATCTTTTGAATATGCAAAATATGGGGGAAACAACAAGACTTAATTACATTATTCCATCTCGTGGATTAATAGGATTTAGAGAAGAATTCATGACGATTACTAAAGGATATGGTATTATGAATCATTCATTTAAAGAATATAAAGAATCTTTATCTAGTTCAGTTGGAGAAAGAAAACTTGGTGTACTTGTTTCAATGGAAAATGGAAAAGCAACTGCTTATTCTTTAGGACAACTTGAAGAAAGAGGAGTTATGTTTGTTGAACCAGGGGACGAAGTATATGAAGGAATGATTGTTGGAGAACATAATCATGATAATGATATTGCTGTTAATGTAGTAAAAGGTAAAAACTTAACTAATACTCGTGCGTCTGGATCCGATCATACAGTTGTATTAAAAAGACCTCGTGTAATGTCATTAGAAATTGCTCTTGATTATATCAATAATGATGAACTTGTAGAAGTAACACCAGTTAGTTTTAGATTACGTAAAAAAATATTAAATGCAGAAGCAAGAAAGAAAGCTAATAGATAATTAAAAAATAGATATTTTACAAAATTATGTAAATATATCTATTTTTTTACGTTGTAATCATAAAAAATATGTTATAATATAAAATAGGAGGTTCTATGAAAGACTTTATTAAGAAAATTAAAAAGAATGATAAAATTAAAAAAATAATTTCTTTTTTTATTAAAAATAAGAATTATGTTTATTTATTTTTATCTTTATATATATTTGATATATCAACAAGAATTGCAACTAATAATATAGGATTTGTTCATTTT
>CAMVLU010000111.1 GCA_947168405.1 uncultured Clostridia bacterium | reverse complement strand
TTCCTTCTCCGGACTCACGAAGCTGCTGCTCTCGTCGTCGCCGCAGGCGGTAAATAATCAAAGTGTAGGTAAAAGAATTTATTCTGGAACGATACTTAAGATTAGTAATAAAAATATATCTTTAATAAGAGGTATAAGTGATAACTTTGATATTAATAATTATAATGATGATATGAAAAAAGAATCATATGATAAAATAAATAACTTTTTAAATAATAATTCTTGTAGTCCAAATGAAGGATGTTAAAAAAAGTAAACTTTAAAAAAAACAAACAAAAAGATATTGAATTTCAATATCTTTTTTAGTATACTTATAATAAGAGGGATAAAGATATGGAAGAAGAATTAATAAATAAAAAAGATATTAAAAAGAAAAAAAATATATTAACTTTAAGTATATTATCAACGATAATAATATTATTAGGATCAGCTTATGCATTTTTTACATATTTTAAATCAGCAGAAGCTTTTACTTTAACAAGTAATAGTATAACTGCATCATTTACAGAAGGTACAAATCAAATTGATTTTACAAATGCCTATCCTATAAGTGATGAATTTGCTTTAGAAAATTTATCAAAGTTAGATTATATAGATTTTACAGTATCAGGAAATGCAATTAATTCAAAAGAAGCAATAACTTATGAAATATTTTTAACTGAAGCAAATGGCAATACATTAAGTAATAATTTTGTAAAATTATATTTAACAGATGGTAATAATAATGAAGTTGTAAGTCCAAACATATATGGTAATTTAGGAACAACTACTTATACCAGTGAACCAACAGGTAAAGTAATCTTAACAAAGACACTATCAGGAAAATTTAGTAAGAATTATAGATTGTATTGTTGGTTAGATTCAACATTTGAAGATAATACAATAAGTCGTAATTTTAGTTTTTATGTGAATTTATATGCTTATAATAATACAAGCACTAATGCATCCCAAGAAATCACAATAAATACCATAGAAGATTTAGTAAACTTATCAAATGCAGTAAATAGTGGAACAACATATCAAGGAGTAACTGTAAATTTAGAAAGAAGTCTAGATTTTGAAGATACCAATAGTTATGAAGATTCAACTAGAACTGATTATGGAGATATAAATGGAAATGGAACAGTTGAAACATTAATAAGTGAATTAACAAATGATTGTGAAACTTGTGGAGGATTTATACCTATTGGAAAAGACACAACAAATTCATTTCAAGGAACCTTTGATGGAAATAATTATAGAATAGATAATTTATATGAAAATAATGTTAACGAAACATCAAATCGTCCACTTGGTTTGTTTGGAACTATAAAAAATAGTTCTATAAACAACTTAATAATTAGTGGTGAAATAAAAATAAATGTTATTGCAAATGCTGGAGGAGTTGCTGGAACAAATTATGGTAATTCAACAATTAACAATTGCCATAGTGAAGTAAATATAACTAGTAATTTTCCAAATTATTCCGTTGGAGGAGTTGTTGGTACAACTGAAAGTTCATCTGTTTTAACAATTAATAATTCATCTAATATTGGGAATGTATCTGGTTCAAACAATGCCGGAGGTATTGTTGGTTACTCAAATGGTACTTTAACTATACAAAATAGTTATAATACAGGAAAAGTGAGCAATAATGTTGGTAACTATGTTGGTGGACTTCTTGGAAGAGATAATGCAACTACCAATTCAACAATTATAACAGATTCTAATAATAATGGATTAATTAAAATGGATTACAATGGGATAGGCTCAAATAAATTTCTAGGTGGTTTAGTAGGAGAAATACATGGAAGAAGTTCAATTAATAATTCAAATAATTTAAATAATGTGATTATTACGGGAAATTCTACAAATAAATCTATAAATATAGGAGGATTAATCGGTTTGTTAGAAAATAGTAATTCAACAACCATTAATAATAATTATAATACAGGAATGATTAAATTTGACATATCTACTGTTTCTGCAACTCAAAAAATAGGAGGATTAATCGGAATGATAAATGGTGCAAATTTAATGATGAATAATAGTTATAATACCGGTAATGTAATTAGCACAACTTTATCATCTTCAGTTTTGTTATATGTAGGTGGAATTGTTGGCCAATCGTGGAGTAATGGAATAAGAACAATTGAGAATACCTATAATTTAGGTAATGTAACAGGTGGAAATAGAACAGGTGGAATTGTTGGACAAGCTGCAACAGAAGGTACAATAACATTAAATAAGGTTTATAATGGTGCAACTATTATTTCTGAAATGGATTCAACAAATCAAAATGTTATTTGTAGTGGACTTATTGGATATTATATCGATAGTGTAAAAGTAAATATTTTAAATAGTTATAATTCAGGTAGTGTATCCGGAGCAACTACCATATCTGGCCTTGCTAGGTCTTCTACTGGCGGAACAACAAATATAATAAATTCTTATAATGTTGGAGATATTACTTCTAGTGGAGTTATAGCAAGTGGAATAATATCTTCTAATGCAACAGATTATATTAATAATGTATATAATTTGGGAGATGTAGAAGCAACTACAAATAAGGCGGGAATAGCAGTTGCCGAACAAAACACATTTACGATTGACAATGCTTATTATGTAAATACAAATGCAACTGGTGTTGCAGTAAAAACATCTTTTAATACTTTCACAACACCAATGAGTTTAAATGATATGAAATCTCAAACATTTGTAAATACATTAAATAGTAATGTTAGCAACATTAATTTAAATAACATAGATAGTAGTTTAGCAAATTACTCTTTAAGTAGATGGAAACTTGGAACTGATGGATATCCTGTCTTTGAATGGCAAAATTAAACAGAAATTTTGATATGAACCCCGTTTCTTGGACATAGAAACGAGGTTTTTGTATGTCAAAGTTAAGTTATGAAGATAAAGTAAATTTATATAAAGATAGAAAAAAAGGAATGTCATATTCTAGTCTTTGTTCAAAATATAATGTTAATCATGCTGTTGTTGAATACTTAATAAGTTTAATTAATAAACATGGATATAAGATATTAAAAAGTAAAAATAATAAAAAATATTCAAAAGAAGAAAAGGAAAGAATTATTAAAAGAGTTTTATATAATCATGAATCATTAATATCTGTTGCAATTGATGAGGGCTTATTAAGTAAAGGTATGTTATCAACATGGATTTCCAAATATAAAGAAAATGGGTATAATATAGTTGAACGAAAGCGAGGTCGGTCAGCTATGCCAAAAGTTACAAAGAAAAAGAAACAGATAAAGAAAAAATCAAACGATTAGAAGAAGAAAATTTATATTTAAAAGCGGAGCTTGAATACTCAAAAAAATTGAGAGCCGTTGTTCAAGCAAGGAAGAATCGACAACAGA
>CAMVLU010000110.1 GCA_947168405.1 uncultured Clostridia bacterium | reverse complement strand
TATAGTAATTGATAAAGTAATATAATGTTTAAATTAGGATATTTTTTTATAATATTTAATAACTCTAAATCATTTAATTTTAAAATAATACTTATATTTTTATTATAAGGATTACCTTTAATTATTAGTTTATCATATTGATTATTAATTGAAATTTTCGGAATTATATTTTTATAAACATATAAAGAATCTGTATAATAAGATAATTTTTTCATTTTATAATAACTTTTATTAATATCAACTTTTTTACCAATTTTACCTGGTATTATTAAATCATTATCTATTTTAGCATTTATAGAATTATATTCATATTTATGGTACTCTTCTTTAATTTTAATCATGATAGGATCTTTATTTTTAATATATTCTAATACTTTATTTGTATAATAAAAACTAAATAATAATAAGATAATTGATAATATTACTTTCTTCATATTAAATAATATGATAGTAAGAAAAAAAGAAGACTAAGCTTCTTTCATATCTTTTCTATATTTTTTTGCTTCCCTTGTAGTCACTTTTATTTTTGTACCATCTTCAAGTGTTACATTTTGAAGATTTAATTTTTGCATATGTCTAGTTGCATTTAGTGCGTGACTTCTACGGTTTCCAAATAATGGTTTCTTTCCAGTTGCTTTAATTGCCATATTCTCACTCCTTTTTCTTGCTTATTAACTTTATCATAAATTTAAGGTAAAGTCAAATAAAATAAGGTATTTTTTTCAAAAAAGTAGATTTTCTTTTGATAATTTGCTAAAATATTTATGGTGATGTAGATGGATTCAGAAAAAATAGGTGGGTTGATTAAAGATATAAGAAATAAAAATAAGCTAACTCAAAAAGATTTTGCAGATAAATATAATGTTACTTATCAAGCAGTTTCTAAATGGGAAAATGGTAAAAATTTACCAGATATAACACTTTTAAAACAAATATGTAATGATTATAATATTAATTTTTCTGAATTAGTAGGTGAAGAAAATAAAAAGAAGATAAATAAGTTATATTATATTGTTCCATGTATAATAATAGTTGCTGTTACAATAATATTATTTATAAATAGTAATAATACTTTTGAGTTTAAAACAATATCTACTAGTTGTAAAGACTTTGAAGTTACTGGAAGTGTTGCATATGATTCTAAAAAATCATCTATTTATATATCTAATATTAATTATTGTGGTAAGGAAGATAATACTATATATAATAAAATTGAATGTACATTATATGAAAAAAAAGATAATATAAAACAAGAAATTAGTAAAGAAGAATATAATGATAATATTTCTTTACAAGATTATTTAAAAAGTTTTTCTATAAAAGTAGATAGTTATGAAAGTAGTTGTAAAGTATATAAAGATGATAGTTTATATTTAGAAATTAAAGCATATCTTGATGATAATAATATGAAATTATTTGAAATACCTTTATCTTTAGATAAAACATGTAAATGAAAAAAAGACTTGTAATATAAGAAAATATTTGATATAATTACTCATGAATGTGCGAAGGAGGAGAGAATTATGGCTAAACTTGGTAATAGACAAAGAAAAACATTAGTATGCTCAGAATGTAACGAAGAAAATTATCGTACAGAAAAAAATGTAAAAAATACAACAGAACGTATTGAAATTAGTAAATTTTGTAAACGTTGTGGAAAACATACAACTCATAAAGAAAAAAAATAAAATAGGAGAGCATAGTTATGGTAAATGTTAATGATTTTAAAGTAGGAATGACTATTTCTTACGATGGTAATATTTATAGTGTTTTGGATTTTCAACATGTTAAACCAGGAAAAGGTGCTGCAATTGTTAAAGCTAAACTTAAGAATTTAAGAACTGGATCAATTGCTGAGTATACTTTTAATGCTGGAACTAAAGTTGAAACTGCTAGAATTGAAAAGAAACCAATGCAATTTTTATATGCAATGAATGATACTTATTATTTTATGAATATGAATGATTATGAACAAATAGAACTTGCTAAAAGTGTCATTGGAGATGATGCTAAATTATTAAAAGAAAATTTAGATGTCGATATTATTTTCTTTGAAGGTGAAATGTTGGGAATGAATCTTCCTGATAAGATAGCTATGAAGGTAGTTCATACAGAACCAGGAGTAAAAGGAAATACAACTTCAACTGCTATGAAAGATGCTGAACTTGAAAGCGGATTAGTAATTAAAGTTCCTATGTTTATAGATCAAGATGAAATGGTATTAATATCAAGTAAAGATGGAAAATATGTATCTCGTGCATAGTTTCTTTTTTTTGAGGTGATAAAATGGATAAAATAGCAATTATTTCTGATATTCATGGTAATTTAGAAGCTTTAAAAGTAGTTTTATCGGATATTAAAAGAAGAGGTATAAATACTATTTATTGTCTTGGTGATATAGTTGGTAAAGGAACTCATCAAGAAGAGTGTGTTAATTTAATTAAAGAAAATTGTCAGATAGTTTTACTTGGAAATAATGATGAATATTTTAGTAGAACTTGGGATCATGAATTTTCAGAGATTGAAGAAAAAAGATATAAATGGTGTCGTAGTAAATTATCTAGTGATAACTTAAAATATTTACTTAATCTTCCATTTTGTTATGAATTTTATTTAAGTGGAAGATTAGTTAGATTATTTCATGCTCATCCAGATTTAAATTATAAATTTATTGGTAATATAGATACTATTGAAAGATTATATGAATTATTTTTACCATCAGATAATACGATATCTCAAGATAAAGCTGATTTAGTTGTATATGGACATATTCATACACCTTTTTTACAAAGAATTTATAATAGAACAATAATTAATACTGGATCTGTTGGAAATGCTATAGATGTCTTTAGAAATCCAGATAAGGATGCCAATGTTTTAAATACAACTGTTGCTAATTATTTAATATTAACTGGATATTTAAATTCCAAAGAAATGTCCGAATTAAATTATGAATTTATTAATCTTCCATATGATATAGATAAAGAATTATCAGATAATTTTGATAATATTGAAAAAGAAGCATATTTTAATGAAATAAAAAATGGTAAATATCGTGATATGGAAAAGTTAAATGATAGTTTTGAAATAAGAGGAATTAATAAAAGTAAAATATAATTCGACAAATTATAACATTAATATTTTATAAAATATACTTGGTGATTAGATGAGAAGGTTTTATATATTTAGTATTAGAGAAGAATTAATGAGTTTATATGATGATAGTCCAAGTAATTTATATAAAATATTAAAAAGTATATATGGAATGAAAGATGAGGAAATAACTTATGCATATCATTTATTTAAACAAATTTGTAAAGGGATAGATAATTTAGAAATAAATAATAAATTATATTTACAAATGCATAATGACTTAGTATATACGAAAATTGGAAATGAACATATTATTAATAATTTATATAAAGATGAAGTAAGTATTTTAAAAATAAAAAAAAGTCATATGTTATTAGATTCTAATTCTTCATATTCTTCATTTTTTAAATTTTTAAATAGTA
>CAMVLU010000109.1 GCA_947168405.1 uncultured Clostridia bacterium | reverse complement strand
TGGAAAGAAATTTTTTAGATCAACAAGCGTATGAAATGGAAGAAGAAAAAGAAATTGAAAAAGAAAAACAAAATACTATATTGAATATGTATAAAGAAAAAATGAATATAAATTTAATATCTAAAATAGTTAATATACCTATTAATAAAGTAAAAGAGATAATAAATTCTAATAAATAAGCTTGGTTAATGATAATCAATTTTGTTATCATTTTAAATTTAAAAATTTGTCAAAAAATTGTTTAACTAACTTTTCATTATTTATAAATTATGATATGATTAATTATGTTTATGGAAAGTAGTTGATAGTATGGAATTAGAATTTGAAATAAATGAATATTTACTTGCTTGGTATATATTGTATTCAGCATCTTTATCTAAAGAAATAGATAAATTTAGAAAGAGTTTATGGACTAAATATAAAAAAGAATATAACTTTTGTTATAAAGATAAATCAGAAATATTAAAATATGGACATGATTTTATTCCAGATAACGATATTATTTATGAAGAAATTTTTAAAAGTGAATTATATTTATCTTTAAAAAAAGAAACAATGAAACATAAAATGCATTTAGTTAAGTTGTTTCATAACAACAATAGAAAAATAAAAGAATGTGTTAAAGAAGTTTTAAAGGATAATTTTAATGAGGAATATTTAGTATATGTTATTCATCCTAGAATGGAAATCATTGAATATAATGAAAATAGTAATTCTTTAATATGGGGAAGTGATAAAGATAAATATGATGCTTTAACAATTATGTTATTTACAATTGTTAAAGGTAAATATGGTAATTTATATCCTGAATCTAAAGAAATAGTTGATGCTATATTAGAACTTGCAGTTATTAATGAAATAGGTAGAAAGTTAGAAAATATTGAGTCATATGAACTTGGTAATAAAACTTTAAAAATAATAAAAAGACAAATATATCCTTTTTGGCTTATGTATTTAGGTTATGATACCAAAGAAGCTATTTTAGATAAGATGATGGAAGATAAAATCGCCTTTGATATGGATAGATATCCAATAGATAAAAAAATGAAAAAAATATCTCTTGAAGAATTTTTGTCTTTTTGTGTTAAAAATAGCAAACATATATTAAAACTTGGTAATGTATTAAAAATAGAACAAGAGGAAGAAATAGAAATTATTTAAATGAGGTATAATATGCAAGATGATTTAAAAGAAATAAAAAAAAGATACGGAGAACAATTTTCTCATTTGTGTAGAGATAATTTTTCTAAAATATTAAGTGAACCTGGGATTTTATTTAATATAATAAACAATACTTTTGCACCTACTAGAAGTTTGTATCAAGATATTATTGATAATGATTTAGTAATAGAATTTAAAAACTTTATTTATAACGAATATGATAAAATTAAACAAACAAATTTAGAAGAAGAGGAAACAAAAATAGAAAGTCCATATGAAATATTAGATAAAGCAGGATACGAGTTATTTGAATGTAATACTGAAGAAGAAATTCAGTCTTTTCGAAAATGGTATAAAGAAGATGAAACTATTTGCACTATTTATAATGGTGGAAGATTAAATAGGTGTTATGTATTCTTTGCAGTTAAGAAAAATGCTATAGATATAAAAAGAGAAAATTATTTTAATCCAAAAAGAGAAGATGAATATAGTACATCAGTTTTAAGTATTCAATTCCCAAAACAAGGTACATGTGTTCCAGATATTATAAGTAGATATAATCATACAGTAAGAGATCCTAATGGAACATATGGATGTGATTTAAATAAAATTGCCGAAGGACTTGAAGAAAGTTTTAAAAAGCTACTTGCAGAAAGAGGATTAGAATTAAATAAAACTAATAAAAATGAAATAGATTTACCTCATTATACAGTTGGACCAGATGGAAAATATTATCGATATAATGTCGAAGTAAATGGTATTTATTACTGTGAAAATAATGTAGTTATTGACCATGGAAATATAACGAAATATGATTCAGAAAAATACTTGATAATAGATAATTTTATAGTTGATTTAGTTAATAAGCAAATATACTTAAATGATGATTCTTTGAATGATTCTTTTGTAAATTATTTTGATAATATAGAAAATATAAAAGTTGTAAGAAATGGAGATTGCAAAGATATTATTGTAAGTCAACCTGAATGTGAAGATGTAATTATTACAATTGATAAGCATAACTCAATAATAGGATATAAAAATTCTAATCTTGAAAAAATAGATAATGATTTTATGAAGCATTGTGCAAATGTAAAGAATATAGATATTAAAAATGTAAAATCAATTGGAAATAATTTTTTGATGTTTAATGAAGCACTTGAACAATTAGATTTGCCTGAAGTAGAAGAAATAGGACATGGATTTTTACAAGTCAATGAGGTCTTAAAAACATTAAATGCACCAAAAGTAAAAACAATTGGAAGTGGTGTACTTACTCATAATCATAATTTGAAAGAATTGAATTTACCTGAGGTAGAAGAAATAGGAAATGAATTTTTACAATATAATAGTATTTTAAAAACAATAAATGCTAAAAAGTTAAGGAAAATAGGATTTAATATATTACAATTAAATGAAGCAATAGAATTTTTAGATTTGCCTGAGTTAGAAATAATAGGAGATGGATTTTTAGAAACCAATAAGGTCTTAAAAATATTTAATGCACCAAAAGTAAAGATAATTGGAAATTGTGTTTTTAGTAATAACCGAGAAATGGAAGAATTGTATTTATCAGAGGCAGAAATAATAGGAGATAAGTTTTTACAAAATAATAGTATTTTAAAAAAAATAAATGTAAAAAATGCAAAAAGAATAGGAGTTAGATTTTTGTTTTTTAATGAAAATCTAGAAGAACTTGATTTGTCAAATGTTGAAGAAGTAGGTCAGAATTTTATGCATTCTAACAAATCTTTAAAAGTTCTTAAAATGCCTACTTCATTTAGAGGATTAAAATATATAAATAATCCACATATTAAAAATTTATTATTGCAAGAAGAAAAGAAAGAATTAATAGATAAAAAAGATAGTTTAGTTAGTTCATTAACTGAAAAATATATTGATAGAGTATTAAAAGAGGATGAATATGATCAAATTAGTAATAAAAGGTATAGATAATACAATTTATAAATTAATAGATGATAGGGGCTTTGAGTATCAATTGAATTTAGAATTTATTGGTTTAGATAGAAAATTAAAAATAAATGATATTATAGAAATATCTATGGAATTATTAAATCCTAAATCAAATAGTTATAGTGCCTTTTATACATTTGGATTACTTGATGATATAACAGGAAGAAATAATGTATCAATGAATGATTTAGATGTTATTAAATTAATAATTAACGATGAAGAAATATATTTAAAAAGATTATATGGATAGAAATAAAAAATATAAATAACAAAAATAAAAGAGGTATAATATGCAAGATGATAAACTAGAAAAAATATTAAATACAATTCATATGGATAATATAGATGAATTTTCAAATATAATATTAAAGAAAGTAGTTATTAGTAAAAAAAGAGAAGAGATAAAATTAGTTTTAAGTGTTAATAATATATTTTCTTACAATAATAAAATTAGCTATTAAATTTAAATTC
>CAMVLU010000108.1 GCA_947168405.1 uncultured Clostridia bacterium | reverse complement strand
TAATTAATAAAAACTTTTTCATATACATCACGATGAATTATTTTATCATAATTTATTTAAAATATCAAATGTAGCTTGATAATCATTATAAAAATACTTTTTATCATTAATAACCATATAATTATCACATCCTTTACCAAGTATTAAAATAATACTATTATTTGCTAATTTAATAGCTTTTTCTATAGCTTTTTTTCTATTTATTTCTATTAAATAATTCTTTTTATGAGAATTATTAATCATTTCTTTAATAATAACATTAGGATCTTCATATCTAGGATCATCCATGGTAAAAATAACTAATTTTGAATATTTTAAAACAAGTTTTCCAATTTTTTTTCTTTTATCTTTAAATCTTCCTCCAGCACATCCAACTATGGTTATAATATTATTATTAAATTTTTTATAAAACTTTAAGACATTTTTAGTAGATTCTTCTGTATGAGCATAGTCTATTATAATTTTATTTTCTTTATTATATATCATATCCATTCGACCTGGTACTTGTTTTATATTATTTATTCTTTTAATAATATCATCTAGTTTATAATTTAAAGATATTAATGTTAAAATACATGCTGCTAGATTATAAACATTAAATTTACCTACTAAATTATATTTAATTTTATATATTTTGTTATGATATTTAAATTTTATAATACTATAATTTAGATATAATTTATAACTTAATATTCTTAAATCAGAATATTTATTAAAACCATATGATAATACTTTATTACTATTATTTTTAAATAAATTATAATATTTAGAATCTCGATTTAAAATAGATATTTTACTATGTTTAAATAATTCTAATTTAGAATCAATATAATTTTTTAATGTTTTATGCTTATCTAAATGATCTCTTGTTATATTTGAAAGAATTCCTATTTTAAAAGATAAGTCCCCTATTCTCTTGGTTAAATAAGCTTCACTTGAAACTTCCATGACAAGATTATTATATTCTCTTGATTTATTAAAACAATTATATAATACATCAAGAGATGGAGTTGTATTATTTAAAGAATATGTTTTATTATTAATAATAAATCCATTTGTTCCAATAGAAGGACAATTTAACATATCTTTTAAAATTGAAGCTATAGTTGTTTTACCATCAGTTCCAGTTACTCCAATTAAATTAGTATTTTTTAAAGGATAATTATAATATTTGTTAAATATATTAATAATTTCTTTATTTAAATTATTTACTTTAAATACTTTTTTATTATTATAATTAATATCTGTTATTACACATGAACATTTTTTATTTAAAGCATCTTCTATATAATTATTTCGATTATAATATGGAATAAATAAATCATGTTTATTTATATCTTTTGAATTTAATTTTATATTTTTAAATTTTATTTTAGAATTTGTATTTATTAAATCTTTTAAATACATAAAATCACCAAAGTATTTTATGTAATATTTTTTATTTTTGATAAAAAAAAATATAATCAAATTGATTATATTTTAATTTAATACTTCAACAGTAGCCATTCTTTGACCAAAATTAGCTGCTTCTGGAGAATTTTCACTTGGAAATAATAAGTCAAGAACTATTCCCTTTGGTTTATTAAATCCTATATCTCCACCTGTATCACGAACAATTGCAATTATTGGATCAAGTCCATTTATAGAAATTCTAACAACTTTATTTAAAATACTATAATCTCCCGCAACGATTCTTATTGTTCCATATGTTGGATGGTTATAATAAATATTACCATTCATAACATTATCACCAAGTCGAGTATATCCTCCACATCCTCTACAATCAGGTCCATATGCTGTTACCAAACCTGAAAAGGTATCAGTAGCTGCCCCACTTGTTGTTTCTGTATTAGGTGAATAATTACCATTAGGATTTGGAGCACTTTGTTTAGGTTCTTCTTTTGGTTGTTCTTGAATAGGTTCAGGTGTTGGTGTTTCTTCTTTTTTTTCTTCAACCTTTTCCTCTTTATTTTCTTCTTTCTTTTCTTCTTCTTTATCATCTTTCTTTTCTTCTTCTTTTAATTCAACTACTTCCTCTTCAAGTTTAACTTCTTCTACTTTTGCTTCTTCTTTTTTAGAATTATTATTCATTCTTAAAGAATTAACTACACTTGAAGATACAAGTACCATTGATGTACTTGGAGAAGTTTTAATATTTAAGGCTATAAATCCTCCTGTTAAAACTAAAACAAATGCTGTAACTAAACCTTTTAATACAATATTTAAAAATTTATTCATAATCTCTCCTTGCATAATAATTATACCATATTCTATTTGACAAAGCAAATTTTCATCATACTTTACACTTTTAGTTATATTAATTTTTTATGAGAAAAATTAGGATTTTATTACAAAAAAATAGTCATATAACCTATATCATATTTAGTTTTTTTAATAAATTATAAAGAGGAGGAAATATGAATTTTGATATGTTAAATGAAGTAGATTACTTTACAAATTTTTCTAATAATAATTCTAATATTAATAATAATTTATATAATCCCTATGAAGGATATTTAAAAGGTAATCTATTTCAAAACTTATATAACAGTTATAAAAACTTAAAACCTAATAATATTCCTATTAAAAATGAAAGAGATGAATTACTACTAAATATTGGAGAATTATCTTTTGCAAGACATGAATTAAATTTATTATTAGATAATTATCCAAATGATTCTAATTCTTTAAATTTATTTAATAAATATAAAGATATGGAAATTGAAGTTGTTAATAATTATGAAAGGAAATTTGGTCCATTGAATATTACATCAAGTAATATGAATAATATCCCTTTTAAATGGGAAAATGATAAATGGCCTTGGGAGGATTAAGATGTGGAAATATGAAAAAAGATTACAATATCCTGTAAATATAAAAAAGAAAGATTTAAGAATGGCTAAATTATTAGTTACTCAATATGGGGGATCTAATGGAGAACTTGCAGCAGCTTTTAGATACTTAAATCAAAGATATACAATGCCTGATAATCGTGGAAAAGCACTTCTTACTGATATAGGAACCGAAGAACTTGCTCATGTTGAAATGATTTCAACAATGATTTATCAATTAATGAAAGATGCAACTATTGATGAAATAAAAAAAGCTGGACTTGATTCTCATTATGCTGAACATAAAAAAGCTTTATATCCAACTGATGCAAATGGAGTACCATTTACCGTTATGTATTTTGCAACAACAGGTGATCCAAAGGCTGATTTAATGGAAGATATGGCTGCTGAACAAAAAGCAAGAGCTGTCTATGAAAACTTAATTGATTTAACAAATGATCCTGATGTAATTAGTCCACTTCTATGGTTAAGACAAAGAGAAATAGTTCATTTTCAAAGATTTAAAGAATTATATGAAATGTATAAAAAAGAAGGATTATAATTAAATCTTCGGAATCCCCGAAGATTTTTTAATATATTATATCTTTTAAATCATCTATTTTTATTATTTCATTATCCATTGTAATTAAATGATTATTAACAACACCTGCTATATTACAAATTTTTTCTTTATCTTCATATATTAATTTAACCTTAGTATTAAATATATAATTATTAGCTTTTATTAAATCTTTTACTTTTTCTTTAACTGTGAATTATTATGTGGATTCATATGCCTCTTTTAGGCTTACATATAATAAAAT
>CAMVLU010000107.1 GCA_947168405.1 uncultured Clostridia bacterium | reverse complement strand
AAGATTTATCTAAGGAATGATTTAAATAGTTTATTAAGTTATTACGAAATAAATTACTTAATTCTTTTATTAATAATAAAATTAAAAATATAATAAATAAATTATATATCTTATTTATATTAATATTTAAGAATATTTCTATTCCATAAGATAATAATACATTTATAATTGCATAGATTAAAGAAAAGATAAATACATATATAAAAGTAGTTTTATATTTTTTTAAAATATTAAATAATAATTTAAATATACCATCTTCTTTGACTTGGTTAATTATATTATCTTTAGGTTTAAAAAGAATATAATTATTAGTAGATATCTTTTGCCATTCATCATAAGTATATTTTCGAAAACCAGAGTTAGGATCCATTACTGTTATATATTTCGAATTAATACTAGATACAACAACAAAATGACCAAAACTATTATTAATTAAAACATGAGCCATAAAGGGAGCATTATTAGAAATATTTTTTATATCTCCATTAAGAGCACTTGCTTCAAGACCAAGTTTAGGTGATGCTTCAACTAAAGAATAAATAGATACTCCATCTTTACTAGTATTTGTAAGTTCTCTTATATATTCTCTTCTTACATATCCACCATAATATCTAACGATAGACATTAGACAAGAAACACCACAATCTTTTAAATCAGTTTGCTTCGTGTATATAATCTTCATTTCAAAACCTCCACTTATAATATAAAAGAAAAAAAATAGATATTTTGAAATTTCTAAAAAAAAATAAATTTCTTTATTTTTCAATCTTTTAAAAGCATTAAAAGGTGAAAAATGTTCACTTTTCACTTTTATATGATACAATATAGAAAAGGAGGAATTTATGTTAACAGATAAGCAAATATTTTTCTTTCAAATAATCGAAGAATATTATAAAAAGTATAATGTATTACCAAATTTAAATACAATAAAAAAGATAACTAATTATAAATCATATAATAGTATTTATAAATATTTATCTATTTTAGAAAAAAATAATTTATTAAAATATGATTCTCATAAAAAAGAAATTATTTATCTAAAAGTAAGTAATCAAAACAATAATATAATGAAAATTCCTTATCTTGAACAAAATGATTATTATTATATAGAAAGTAATATTTTAAATAATAATAAAAATTATTATATATATAAAATAAAAAATAATGATTTAAAAAATAATGGGATAATAAAAAACGATTTAGTAATAATAGAAAAAAATAATAAAAAAGTAGATAATAAATTAGTGTTAGTAAAATATAATGATAGTTATAAGTTATTTAAATGTGAAAAAAAAGACGATTTTATTCGTCTTATTAATGATAAAAAAGCAATTGATTATATAACTAATAAAGATATAATTGGATTTGTTATAGAGTTAATTAGATCTTTTATTTAGATATTTTACTTATATATTTAATAGCTTCAATTGCAGATACTGCTCCATCACTTGTAGCTGTTACTAATTGTCTTAAATCTTTTTCTCTTGCGTCCCCTGCAACAAATATTCCATCTATATTTGTATGACAATCTTCTTCAGCAATTATATAACCATTGTCTTTAGCATTTATTAATTTTTTAAAATTTTCTGTTTCAGGAATTCTTCCTATTGCAATAAATAATGCTGATACTTCTATAGTGTTTTTTTCTTCATCATTAGAAGTTATTTCTATACTATCTAATTTATTTTTTCCATTTAATTTAGTTACTTTCGAATTATAAAAGAATTTTATATTCTTTTTTTGTTTTAATTTATTTACTAATTTCTTTTCAGCTCTAAATTCATCTCTTCGATGAATAATTGAAACTGTCTTACATATTTCAGACAAGTATAAAGCATCTTCAACAGCTGTATTTCCTCCTCCTACAACGGCAACATCTTTACCTTTAAAAAATGTTCCATCACAAGTAGCACAGTAAGAAATACCATGTCCAAGTAATTCATCTTCATTAGAAAGTCCTAATTTTCTGTTTTCATTTCCAGTTGCAATGATAATAGTTTTCGTATCATATACATTATCTTTCGTAATAAC
Source organism: uncultured Clostridia bacterium (assembly GCA_947168405.1). Lineage (GTDB taxonomy): Bacteria > Bacillota_I > Bacilli_A > RF39 > UBA660 > RUG591. Next base: position 1,678 of record CAMVLU010000107.1, on the reverse strand, counting down.
TTGTTTTTTATCTTTTAAATCTTTTATATCAATAGCTTTTTCAAATTTAATTTCACATTCAAGTTCTTTTACTTGATTATATAAATTAGTTGAAAAATCAAATCCACTTATATGAGGTGCAGCTGGATAATTTTCTATTTCTCTAGTATTTATTATTTGACCTCCATAAGTTAAAGCTTCTAATACTAAAACACTTTTCATAGCACGTCTTGCATATAAAGCTGCTGTAAGTCCTGCAGGTCCAGCTCCAATTACTATAATATCATACATTAGTCTAACATTCCTTCTATTTCTGATTTAGATTTTAATCCAATACTTCTATTAACTTCTTTTCCATCTTCAAACAAAATTACACATGGAATAGAAATAATACCATATTCTCTTGCTAAATCTTCAGCTTCATCGACATCTATTGATACTATTTTTTTATCACTTCTTTCACTTGCAATACTTTCAAGAATTGGTCTTAACATTTTACAAGGTCCACACCAATTAGCATAAAAGTCAACTAATACTTTTCCCTTTTCTTTTAATACAACATTTTCAAATTCACTTTCTTTAATTTCTTTTATCATTTTTTATCTCCTCCTCTATATTATGTAAAACTTTATATAAAATAGTATATAATGTTTTACTTTCTTCTTCAGATAAATTTAAACATTTCCCCATTTCTTTTGGAATATCTTTCGCTTTATCTTTTAATTTTTCTCCTTTTTTAGTTAATTTTAAAACTAAATTTCTTTCATCAACTGTATCTTTATTTCGTTTAATAAATCCTTTTTGTTCTAATTTTTTAAGAAGTGGTGTTAAAGTACTAGAATCTATTAAAATAGTGTTTGCTAAATCTTTTACATTTGATTTATTCACTTCCCAAAAATACATCATAACAACATATTGAGTATATGTCAAATCGATAGTATCTAAATATTTTGAATATTTTCTTATTATTTCTTTAGAACATAAATAAATTGGATAACAAAGTTGATTTTTAAGTTTTAATTCTTCATACATATTAATTATAGTAGTTTAAGAATATCATCTTCCATATCTAATGGATTAAATGTTGGATCAAATCTTTTTACTACATTACCCTCTCTATCTACTAAAAATTTTGTAAAATTCCATTTAATATCTCCTAAATTTTTACAAGTAGTACTTATTTTTTCAATAGCTTTCATACTCATTTTATTTTTAATTCCATGTATTTCTTCACTAGGTTGTTCTTTCTTTAATAAAGTATATAATGGACTCTCCTCTTCTCCGTTAACATCAATCTTTTTAAATTGATCAAAACTAGTTTGATATTTAGCTTGACAAAATTCATGTATTTCTGAATCTGTTCCAGGTGCTTGATGTCCAAATTGATTACATGGAAAATCTAATATTTCAAGTCCTTTTTCATGATATTTTTTATATAATTTTTCTAATCCTTCATATTGAGGTGTAAATCCACATCCTGTTGCTGTATTGACAATTAATAATACTTTTCCTTTTAACTCACTTAATGAAAACTCATTTCCATCTCTTTTTAAAACTTTTAAATCATATATACTCATATAATTCTCCTTTCATTACTTTGTATACAAATTAATTTTAACACATAAAAAACAAAAAAACAAGTACTAAAAAAGAAGTAAATTTATTACTTCTCTACAAATGGTCTAGTAGTTTTTCCAGG
>CAMVLU010000106.1 GCA_947168405.1 uncultured Clostridia bacterium | reverse complement strand
GGTGATGCGTTAATTCATGGACTTGTTTATCAAACAGCTAATAAATATGCAGATTATAAAGGATATGATTTTAAACCAATGTTAAAATATACTAAAGAAATAGTAGAAGATTATGATTTAGCTTATTATAATCAAGAAACTATTTTAGGTGGAACAGAGTTAGGTCTTTCAACTTATCCAATGTTTAACTCACCTTATGAAGTAGGAGATGCTTTTCTTGATGCAGGATTTAATTTAGTTTCACTTGCAACAAATCACACACTTGATCGTGGAGAAAAAGCTATTTTAAATTCAAGAAATTATTGGAATTCTAAAAAAGAACAAGTAATTGCAGCAGGATCATATTCTTCAGAAGAAGAAAGAGATGAAGTAATTGTTAAAGAAAGTAATGGAATTAAATATGGATTTTTATCATATACAGTTCAAACAAATGGTTTAACTATTCCAAGTGGAAAAAATTATTTAGTTAATGTATATAGTAAAGAAAAAGTCAAAGAAGATGTGGAAAAATATCGAGATAAAGTAGATTTATTAATGGTTGCTATGCATTGGGGAGAAGAATATATGACTTATCCAGTTAATTCTCAAAAAGAAATAGCTAAATATTTAGCTAGCCTTGGTGTTGATATAATTATAGGATGTCATCCACATGTTGTACAACCAATTGATTTTATTGATAATACTTTAGTTGTTTACTCTTTAGGTAACTTTGTATCTAGTCAAGTAGGTGTTGAAAGATTAACTGGTTTAATGGCATCAACTGATATTATAAAAACTGAGTATCATGGTAAAACAACTTTAAATTTTGAAAATGTAATGGGAACTTTAATATTTACAGATCGTAATAATGGTTATATTGTTTATCCATATCATAAATTAAATGATAGCATTTTAAGTGGATATAAGTCTTATTATGATAAATATAGTAAAGTTATAAAAGCATATTCAGATAGAGTAAGTGTAAGGAGTTTAGAAGGATAATGGAAGTTGTAAATCGCCAAGCTAAATATAATTACTTTATCTTAGAAGAACTTGAATGTGGAATTGTCTTAACAGGAACCGAAATCAAATCTATAAGAGATGGAAAAGTTAATTTAAAAGATAGTTATGCAGTAATTCGTAATCATGAAGTTTATTTATTAAATACGAACATTAGTGAGTATACGGAAGGTAATATTTTTAATCATGATCCAAGAAGATCAAGAAAACTATTACTCCATAAAAGAGAAATATTAAAACTTGAAAGTAAAGTTAATCAAGAAGGATGTACATTAGTACCATTAAAATTATATTTTAATAAAAATAAAGTTAAAATATTACTAGGTCTTTGTAAAGGTAAAAAAACATTTGATAAAAGAGAAACTATTAAAGAAAGAGATTTAAAAAGAGAAGAGGAAAAAAATAAAAAATATAATTATAAATAAAATTTAATATTAAATGTATCAAAAAATTGACAACATCGTGTATTTATGATATTATTAATATGTCAAGGAAACTTGCATATAATAAAAATGGAAGCATTTAGTTTTCGTATGCTGAATGTCTACCAAATTATTTTTAGTGAGACATTTAATCTAACGATTAGATGTCATTTTTTTATTACTACTATCATAATGATAAGGAGAAATAAAATGATAGCAATGATCTTTAGAACTTTTATAACAAAAGTCTTAGTTTTCATTTTATCAAACCTCCCTTCTTTTAAAGATGAAAGGTAGACATCCAGCAACTAATGCTTCCATATGCATGGTATCACAAATGCAAATAATATGCAAGAATTTGTTCTAAATAAAGAAAGGAGATATTTTTATGTTTAAAGAAAAACTAGCCTTAGTTCCAGAACTTCCAGGTAGTTATCAAATGAAGGATAAAGATGGAAATATTATCTATGTTGGTAAAGCTAAAAATTTAAAAAGAAGACTTAAAAGTTATTTTACAGGAAGAGTCACTGGAAAAACGAAAAAATTAGTTTCTGATATAGTAGATTTTGAATATATAGTAACTAGTTCTGAACTTGAAAGTTTAATACTTGAAATTACTTTAATAAAAAAATATAATCCTAAATATAATATCTTATTAAAAGATGACAAAAGTTATCCATATATAGAATTTACCAAAGATAAATATCCTATTTTAAAAGTAGTTAGAAATACCAAAAAGAAAAAAAATAAAAGTAATTTATATGGACCATATCCAAATGTTGGAGCAGCAAGAAGAGTTGTAGAAATGTTAAATAGAATTTATCCTTTAAGAAAATGTGAAAAGTTAGGTAAAGAATATTGTTTATATTATCATATAGGAGAATGTCTTGGTTATTGTAAAAATAATGTTGATATGGAAAAACTTGAAGAAATGAAAAAAGAAATAATAGCTTTTTTAAATGGAGATTCTAGTCATGTCTTAAAAGAATTAAATGAAAAAATGTTAGATGCAAGTGAAAAATTAAATTTTGAAAAAGCAAAAGAATATAAACAAATGATTGAAGATATAAAAATAACTTTAAAGAATCAAAAGATAGTTTTAAATAAAGAAATTAATTTAGATTTATTTAATTTTTATAGTGAAGAAAATTATTTATCTATTCAAGTATTCTTTATTAGAGGTGGAACATTATTTGGAAGAAGTAAAAAAATTATTAATATTACAGATACAGAAGAAGAATCTTTTATAGAATATATAGTTCACTTTTATGAAAAAGAATTATTACCTAAAGAAATATTAGTACCTGAGGGGATTGATTCAGATATTTTAAGTAAATATTTAAATGTATCAGTTAGAACTCCTTATAGGGGAGATATGAAAAATTTAATGCAACTAGCTGGAGAAAATGCCAAAATTATTTTAGATGAAGAATTAAAAACAATTACACAAGATGCTAAAATAAGGAATGATGCTGTAAAAGAATTATCAATTATTTTAGGTGGAAAAAAGGTTGAAAGAATTGAAACCTTTGATAACTCTCATTTATTTGGAACTTACTATGTTGCAGGAATGGTAGTTTTTGATAATTTTATTCCTCAAAGAAATGAATATCGTAAATTTAAAATAGATACCAACACGAAAGATGATTTAAAAGCTATGGAAGAAGTTATATACAGAAGATACTATAGATTATTGATGGAAAAAGGAAGAATGCCTGATTTAATAATCGTTGATGGAGGAGAAACCCAAGTTAATGTTGCTAAAAAAATTCTTGATGAATTAAATTTAAAGATAACTTTAATGGGATTAAAAAAAGATGATCATCATAGAACAAGTGTAATTGTTAATAGTAATTTACAAGAAATAGAACTTGATCCTCATGGACATTTATTTCATTTTTTAACCCAAATTCAAGATGAAGTACATAGATTTGCAATTACTTATCATAGACAAATTAAAAATAAAGGAACTTTATCAAGTGTTTTAGAAATGATTCCAGGAATAGGTGTTAAAAGAAGACAAGAATTGTTAAGAAAATTTAGTTCTTTAAAGAAAATTAAAGAAGCAAGTATAGAAGAATTATCTAAGGTAATTCCAAATGATGTTGCAGTTGAATTAAAAAAATATTTAGAAGATAATAATTAAGAAAGGGTAAAGCATGAATAAGAAAAATATTATAAATATATTATTTTTAATAATTAGTTTTATTGTTTATTTCTTTTTAGTTATTTATAATTATAATCAATATATTTATAATATGAATTATTTTAAATGTATTATCTATAGTTTATTAGTGTGTTTAGTTATATATTTAAATGGTATTATTATTAATAAAAATAAAAGATATAAAATAAATATAATAATTTATATAATATGGTTTTTAATTATTTTACTTAGTTTTACTTTTATAATAGGAAGATCAAGTTTTAGAATATATAATTTAAGATATCATAACTTATATTATAGTATTCAATATAAATTATTTTATACAATTACTAATCAATTAAAA
>CAMVLU010000105.1 GCA_947168405.1 uncultured Clostridia bacterium | reverse complement strand
AACTAGTTATTTATATTTTCCGGAATAAATAAAGACTATCATACAAAGTCTAATATGTCAATTTTTGTAAATTTACATTTTGATTGACATTTTTAATTAAATTTTATATTTATAAAATTATTATTTTAAATATTAAAGTTTATTATTATTTATATATTTAAATTTACTAATTTAATATATTATTACATAAAAAAATAAGAAAAAAATTTTTTTCAAAATCAATTCTTATTTTGTCTTTTCTTTTATAATTTTGTTTTATTTCTTCTTCATAATTATGGGCTCTATCTATGGCAATATAATTTATACATTTTCTTTTCTATTCACTTAATACTTTATTTAAGGCAGCAAGTGGAAATCCACAATTATCAGTATCATTTAGATTTCTTATTTTATAACCAAACAAATAAGAAACCATCTTAGCATCATCATTATAAGTTTCATAAAAATCACCTATTTTTAAAAGAACTATATAATCAGGAAATAATTCCTTTAATATCTTTTACTATTTTTACTACTGCCATAATTCCTCCTTAAAATTTATATTTTTAATTCAAAACCCGGGTCTCTCCCACCCTGAGGCTGGGGAAGACCTCTCTCTGCCTTTTAACTTAATACATATGGGCTTTCTTTCGCCCCAGATCCACTACTCACTGTGAGTCCCGATCTCAGAGTTAATATAGGGCGGAGAGAATCGCTTCCGTTGCCATCATCTCTCCACCTGAGGTTGCTGACAAAGCGGATGTAGCGGCTGCCGAGGTTGCCGCTCGTGTCCACATAACGGCCATTGAAGTAGAAGCTCGAAGCACTGAGCCAGTAGAACCTGCGAGAAGCTATCCAATATGCTTTTGCTGATGACGTGCTACTTACATTATACGCTTTCAAACCAGTTGAACCATAGGTTGAGGTATCTGATTTATAAACATTACTTACTAAAAGGTAATCTTTTAAATATAAGGTATCTCCGAGTACTCCTCCCGAGTATTCCTCTCCTGTTCCGGTTGTTGGAGAAGGTGTCGATGTTGATGATGGGGGAGATACATCCGGATTATCATTTGGATTATATGTTCCATCAAAGTCTATTGTATCAGCTATAGTTGGTGTTTGTCCTCCATACCCCATCATTCTTGTACTTATTGTATATCCTGGTTTGGCATAACTTGCTGCTATTGTCTGTAGTCCTCCTACAAAATTAGCATACCCTGTTGTTCCTCTAAAATATACTCCTGTTGATGATACATACTCTGATACTGCATCAAAACTTCCATCTTTATGAATATCTATTACTCTCCATAAATTTAATTCACTTGGATTTATTGTTTGATCACTTGTATATCCAGTTATTGCTGTTTTTATAGTAAATGAAGTTGCAGTTGGTGTTAATGTAAAATAATCTCCTAATTTTAATTTACATGGTCCTTCTGCTTTTTCATATAATGCATCCATTGCTTCTTGCATATTCGTTACACTTTTATCATTTAATGTTAAATTTGCTTTTGAGTTATCAAAACTTATTTCATTTCCAGTATATAATATTGTAGATGCATATACTCCTATTCCTGAAACAAATGTTCCTATTAATAATCCTATTATTAATTTAATATTTTTCTTGGTAAATTCTTTTATTTTTTTCATTTTATCCTCCTTTTTATTTTAACATTTCTGCCATTTTCTCAATCATAATTTGAAAATTACAATGACCTTCTCCATCATCACAAGTTACTCCTTCAGGTGGGGTATAACTTATATTTTCTGCAAATAATGGATTACTACCTATTCTTAATGTAACTCTATTACCTATATCTGCTCCTGTTTTTTCAAATCCTCCTATGGCTCCGAGTTTTATTGTTAAACTATTTGTTGAATTATTAGTAAATGTTAATACTATATCTTTACCTGTTACTTTATAATCAAATCCTGTTTTGGTAATTGGTTGCATTACTCCTTCTATTTTATCATCTGTAAAAGATTCAGTTGATGTAACTGTAAATTTACCATCTCCAGTTAACTCATAATACATTTTATAAGCCATTGCACTTGTTATACCATCTGTTGTTAAATGAACTGTTATTTGTTTTGATTCATTAGCATTTAAGGTAAATGTATCTGAACTTGTTGAATCTATTGTTGTAGTTATATTTAAATTGGATGCACTTTTTAATACTACTACATTACTTTTTATAAAGTTTACTTGAAATAAAGCATAGGAATATGATGATATTAATACTATTCCTACAACTAATAACATTATTAATACAAATCTTTTATTAATATTTAATGTTTTATTGAAATCCATACTTATCATCTACTTTCTATATATATTTTATATTCTTAATTAATAATTGTCAATGAATTATTTTTAATGGATTATCAATTATATTTTTTATTTCATTATAATGATTCATTAATTCTTGATATAATTTATATCCATATATTATTATTACTATTAAAACTATAATTATTATAATAGTTTTTATTATTTTGAATATAGTTCTACTTCTTTCTTTAGATTCTAAATAAGATATTCTTTCTTTTAATACTTTAATTTCTAGTTTTAATTCTTTTATTTCATCTTCCATATTATTTTCCTTTCAAATAATAACTACTATTTAAATATTTAGAATCTATTTTTACACCATCTTTATATGTATCTAAATAAGTTTTAAATCCTAAAGAACTTACTTTTTCTACTCTTGGTTTATAAGTTATTCCATTTGGTATTATATTTTCATTAGACCAAAAATTAACTGTTAAAGTTCCTCCATAAGCTGATGCTTCTATATAAATAGGATAATTTGAATTATTTCTAAATTTCATATCAACACTTGAACCATATACAGTAGCATCTAATCCATAGTCAACATAATAAACCATATCACCATGATTTTCACGAGATACTATAGGTAAATTTAATTTTAAAACATTATTATATATAGTAGTAGATACTTGACATACTCCACTTCCTACATCTTTACCATAGAATATATATCCACGACTTCCATTATAAGGACCAGCAACACTATAAAATGAAAAAGTACTTCCTGGATAAAGAATTGTCCCATTTAATCTATTAGTCGCATTTCTAATATTTTTTGCTCTTCCTTGAGATTCATTATAATATGTTGTAAATGTAGAAACTTTTTTATTAATAGATCCTAAATTATTATTAACATTTTCTACATTTCCTTTTAATATAATTTCTTTATTACCATTTATTAAAGAATTATAAATTTCTTCTTTTAAAGAACTTTCATCTAATGTAAATCCATTTACACCTTTAGAATAATTTATATTACCATTTATTATTCTAAAAGATTCTTTTTTCTTAGTAACATTAGTTTTATTTCTTAAATCTTCTAAAAATTTATTATATATTTCTTCATCTAAAGTATAATTAACATCATATTTATATTCTTTTCTAGTTAATATTTTATATAATTTTTGATATCCATTTATATCTTTAGTAATACTTAATATATTATCTTCTATTTTTTTAGTATTAACTGAATATCCTAATTCTTGATAAGTATAATAAAATTCATTATTATCATTTTTTAAAGTTATACTTTCTTTTATTTTATTTTCTTTAAAAAATATTAAATCTTTTAATTCTTGATGATTCATATTTTCTATTAATATATTATCTACATATATATTAGGATATACATGTGTATTATAATAAATAATACTAGAATAACAATATCCTAAAAACATATATGAAATAATTAAAAATAACATTAATATTAAAAATCTTTTAGTTGCTTTAATTTTTTTATTGTTATCAACTATATCTATTTTTTTATTTTTATCTTTCTTATGATATTTTTTTAATATTTTTAATTTAGAAAAATCAGTATTATTATCTATTTCATATTTATATATTTTATCTTTTTTATTATTATCTAAATTATTTAAATATTTAAATAATTTTTTATTTTTATTTTCTTTTACATATATATTTATTATTAAAGAA
>CAMVLU010000104.1 GCA_947168405.1 uncultured Clostridia bacterium | reverse complement strand
TAAAGAAATTTGATGGAGAAACTTCATTTGATAATCAAAGTATTAGTCAAAAAGCAAAAAATATTGATGAAGTTAATGATTTAAATAATCAAGAAGGTTTATATTATTAGGGACTTAGAAAAATTAAATATAATAAATTTATAACTGCAAATAGTTTAGAAGAAGGAACTGAATTAGATAATACAAATATTGATATCTTTACTTCTGGTAATGGATATAATATTGATTCAAGTACTAATTTTCCAACATTTAAATCAGGTGATCCTTTATTACAAGCTTTTCAAAAAGAAACTATTAGTAATATTGAAGAAATGACATACACAGGTAATAAAGATTCAAATTTTTATCAAATTTTTTGGAATAGCACAAATGATCATTTATTACAAGATATTAAAATTAGTTATGGATATAATGAAAATGGAACGGTAGCTGCTGCTAATAATGTACAATTAATGTATAATTATACTATACCAATTCGTAGTATTAAAATTAAAAGTTGGGAACAATTACAGCTAAATAATGCTACAAAAGTATTTCCAAATATTGAAAATAAAGGATATAGCTTTCATTATGACAAATATAAATAGATTTATGGAAAATGGTAGCCAAATGATTTAGTTAATTTATTTAGTGCTTATCAAGTATTAAAAGGGAGAGAAGCAGATATAAGTGAAATAGAAGATGTACGTGCTTTTTCTCTTTCTTCTACTACAAATTCTACAATAACTTCTTCAACAAATAATGCGCATTAGATTGCTTTTACTCCTAATAATTTTGATAATGCAATGATGAATGTTGATGTATATAAAGATTTATCTAATACTAATACTAATTATAATAATTTTGAATATATTGTATTGGATAATGTCCCTAGAACATATAGCTATTCCATAACGGCTTCAAAAGCAAATGGTGCTCTTGATTTTGGAAGTGCTATTGCCGCGGGATATCAATATGTAGATGAAAATTCAACATATAAACCTACTACTACAATACAAAGTGCTAAAATAGAAACTAAGGAGTCTGATCCTAATACATATATAATAAACTATTATGATGCTGCTAAAACAGATATGAGTAATAATAACTCTGGGGTTTGGTTACCTGCAGCAGCAAAAAATGGTGCTCCAACTAGTAATATAACGTATTCAAAATCAATTTCTTCTACTAGTACATATGAAATTCCTTTTCCTGCTAAAAATAGCCATATAGATTCAGTATATTATACTGCTTTTGGATGGAATATGGAATACGTACCTGTATTGTCTGATATTTATGCTAATATTATTATAGATGATCAAGAACCCAATGATGAAATTAATAATAATATTACATTTAATTTTTAGCCATTAAAAGTAATTAATAATAACAATAGTAGTTGGAATCCAAGTACTGTTACTGCTAATATAAATATTACTATGAATTATTAGATTAAAACAAATAAAACTAAGGAATAGGGTAGAATTCCTATTTATGTTTTACCATTAGATTCAACTAATTTTACTGCTTCTAATTCTTCTAAATATAGCGGTAAAATTATTAATAAAAATACTAAATATTATGGATTATTTATGCAGAATCAAAAAGATAAAACTGATTCAAAATATTATTTAATTGGTTATTTACCATAGAATTATTTTTGGGAAACGGATTTATTAAACCATAGTTTAGATTCTGATCCTAATATATCAAATGATGAACGTGAAGAATGTCGAAAAGGTTGGAGGATTCTTTTATAGGATCGTTTAAATAATAGTGTTAATAATTCTTTATTTTCAAATACTGATATTAAAAACAGATTTGTTGATTTACATAAAGATTTAAATATTTTTGATATAACTTTAAGTAGCTCAACTAAGACAGATGGAACAGCTATATAGACTTCGATAAATGGTTTTTATGAAGGAGATTTAGGATTTTATTATAAAGAAGATGTTAATACCTCAAGAGAAGGATTATATCGACTTTAGTATACTCCAAATGTTGTTGATAGTACTACTGCATAGTTTTTTTCTAATTATACTAATTTTGATGTTAATTTAAAAACTATTCAAAAACAAAATAATATTACCTATATGACTCATACAACATCTCAACCTGATATTTATACAGCATCATACACTGCAGTAACAAATATTTCACAATTAGTTACAGAATGGGAAGAAAATAAACAATATGGAACTATTACTACAACAACTGCTCCTGTAGATGCTGCAAGTTGTACAGCGATTAGAAAAACAGATTATTTCTTATATACAAAAGCTAATGATTTTGATAAATATAAAGAAATTGATAGAATTTTAACATTAAATATTAATAAAGAAGGTTTAAATACTAATAATGGTAATCTTACTAATACAATTTCTGCATTAAATAGTAGTTTAAGTACTTTAGGATCGAAATTATTGTATAAAAAAATTATTGGAAATCCAGAAATACCAAATTCGTATTCTATACATCCTTCAATTTTTAATAATATAAATGTTTTAAATAATGAGATTATTTCATTTTCATATTATTAGGAAATAACACCTATAGAATATCAAGCTGATGCTTATGATTATTATGCTCCTTTAGCTATTAATTCAAAAACTGCTATTGAAACTTTTTATGCTAGTGCTACTACTAATATGTAGATTTATTATTTAATAAATGAATTTACTAAAAGTGAAGATAATGAATATAATTAGGATCATGAATATTATAATAAAAAATCAGATAATGAATTTGAATTATTAAATATTATTGACGATGAAGATTTTTAGGTATATAAATTAAAAATTGGATAGAATTTATATTATAAAAATCAACAATATAAATCATGTACATTTAGTAATATTAATGGTATAAAATCAATAAGTAATCCAGAATTAACATATTATTATGATCATCTTAATGGTTCTACTAATAATATTATTTATTATTTAAAAATACGAGATAATTCATCTAATTTAACATTAGAACGAAATTACTATAAAATAACTGATGGGCAATTAGCTACTAATTTATATATGCCAAATACTTATTATTATTATGATGGAGTAAAATATATATTAGATGATAACTCAACTATGAATTCTAATTATCAATATTACCAATTAATTACTATTAATTTATTAAGTGACAATATTTTAAATAGACTTGATGCACGTTTTTATAATGATGACCATGTTAAAACATTGATTAATACAAATACTTATTGGTATTATAAAAATAATAATGAAAAAGTCCCTACTGATCAAAAAGCATTTTATATTTATATATAGAAAAATAATAATATACCAGAATTAGTATATACAGAAAATTTAGCAGATCTTCCATATACGGAAGAAGATAATGAGTTATAGGTATTAGAACTATTATATAATTATTAGAATATACAAAATCAAGACAATTATTATAAAATGAATATTGATGAAACAATAAATTCTATTAATATTATTTTTAAATATCCACTTTTTATAGAAAAAACTCCTGATCAAGATCAATTATATATAAAAGTAAATCCTTTAGATAAAATTATTACAGATCCACAAGCTGATATAAAGTATTACTTAAAAACATATACAGCTAATGATACAGCCACAAATACTGTAACATCAATTCCAATTTCTGAAGAAGGAAATATTACTAGTTATAATGAAAATTTATTTACCATGTATTTAAATCAATAGTTAGATTTAGAAAAATATTATTATTGGAATTATGATAGTCGTAAAGGTAAAGAATGCGATGGCACTTTTACAGTTGAATTAGCAAAAAATCCATATGTATGCGCAAGTAATGTTGGATGGTATTGGAGTTATGGAGTAGATGAGAAAGCCGAGGCTGTTAATGGTATTACTTTTGGGGTAAGTACTAGTGCAACAGCTACTGTTAAAAATTTAATTGCTCCTTTTTATGATTATATGACAAAAACAGAAGCTGATAAGATATTTACTCAAGACACATATACAACTACTAATAAATATGAAGGTTTTTCAACTGCAGTTACAATGGCTATTACTGATAAAACAAGAACTGCAGAAACTGTATCTATATTAGGTTAGGCAAG
>CAMVLU010000103.1 GCA_947168405.1 uncultured Clostridia bacterium | reverse complement strand
AAGCAAAGGATTCAATATTTAATTCTATTTCAGATTTAGAAAAAAATAAATATGTTATTTATAATGTTCTTTCTTCTGATGATTTAAAAATGGTTTACGATTTTGAAGGTGAAGATATTGATTTTATTAAAGATTATTATTTTGAGGATTATAAAAATATTCTTTATTATGTGAATTTTCAATTTTCAAAATTAAGAAAAATAGAAATTAATTTAGATTCTTTCCGAAGTGTTGATTATATAGATACATACCTTTATGACGATGATTTACCTAGTGTTGTATTAAATGTTAATTCAGTTGATTCTTTGCTTGAATGTGAAAATATAGAGATATTAAAAAGTAAGTTAAAAAATTATAGAAATAAACTTAATGCTTTAGATGTTGAAAAAAATGAACATGGTGTTACAAGAATTCAAGTTATCGATGATAAAATCAGTTTTGTTGATAGTAGTATGATTAATACTTCAACAGAAAAGAATATGGAAACTTCAGAGCGCGATTATAATTCAAAAAATGATATATCTTATACAGGCCTTAAAAATTATATTAAGGAACGTGTTTTAGGTCATGATGATGAAATTGATATAATTGCAAAAATTCTTTATATGAATTATACGGCTTTGGATGATGAGAAAACAGATTCTATTTTACTAACTGGTCCAACAGGAACAGGTAAGACCGAGACATTTAATGCAGCAATGGAATATCTTAATTTACCTTTTATTAGTGTTAATGCTTCAAATTTGGTTCCTCAAGGAATTAAAGGAACTTCTTTGGAAGACTGTTTATATTCTCTTTACTTGAGAAGCGGAAGAAATAAGAAACTAGCTCAAAAAGGAATTGTGTTTTTAGATGAATATGATAAGTTTATTAATTCTGAGACTGATTTTAAAAGAGATATTAGAAATATTTTATTAACTTTTAATGCTGGTGGAGATTTTAATTTGGAGATAGATTCTAATTCAATAACTTTAAATTCTTTTGGTATGAGTAAAGTTTATGCAGGTGTTTTTAATGATTTGTTTAATAATAAGAATGTAATGGGATTTGGAAGTAAAGAAAAGCAAGATTTAAATAAAGATGTTAGAAAGGCTTTACTTGCAAAAAATTATTTTACTTTAGAAGAATTATCGAGAATAAAATATATTATGAATTATTCGGATTTAGATAATGATTTAAAAAGAAAGATATTATTGGAATCAAAATTAAGTGAATATTTACTTAAGAAGAGGCGTTATGAAAGACAGTTTGGGGTTGAACTTATTTTAGATGATAGTTATATAAATGCTTTAGTCGAAAAAATATCATCTTCTAGTATGAGAGAAATTAATAATCTTTTTTCTGCTACTTTAGATATGGCTGAAATAGATATGATTGAAAATGGTAATACAAAAGGGAAGAGACTCATTCTTACCAAGGATACCGTTGAAAATCCTAATAATTATAGATTATATTAATATAGGAGATTTTATGAATAAGAATATTTTGAATATCGTTGTTACAGGTGGACCTTGTGGGGGAAAAACAACAGCGCTTGATGAACTTGCAAAGTTATTAAGAAGTTATGGTTATACTGTGTATTTAACTGATGAGGTTGCTACTGAATTAATTAATGATGGAATAAAACCTTTTGAAGATAATTGTTTGGATAATAAGATTTTTCAATCTCTTATTTTTGATTTGCAATTAGCTAAGGAAGAAATAAGAAAAAAAGCTGCACTTTTATGTCCAAATTCTAAAGTAGCAATTCTTTATGATAGAGGTATACTTGATAATCGTGGTTATATTGATGATGCTACTTTTGATATATTTTTAAAAGAAAGAAATATGAGTGAAGCAGATATTTTAACTAGATATGATTTAATAATTCATATGGTATCTGCTGCTATTGGTAAGGAAGAGTATTATACAACTCTTAATAATTCTGCAAGAACTGAAACAGTGCAAGAAGCACGCATACAGGATTTGAAGACGATGGAAGCTTGGAGAAATCATCCAAATTTAAAAATAGTAGGAAATGATACATTATTTGCTGAAAAGGTAGAAAAAGTTAAAAATTATATTCGTGCATATATTGGTGAAAAAGAAGTTGTTAAACAAGATAGATATTTAGTAAATCTATCTGATATTGATTTAAGTAATCTAAATCATCAAATAATTAAAGAAGATATCGAAGAATTTGTTTTAAGTTATGATAACTTAGAAACCGAAATATATACTCAAAGTACAATAAATGGTTCTAGTTATTATACTTGTATAAAAAAGAGGAAAAATGAAGATAGTAAAACTTGTCGTAGTATATCTTCTTCTGATTATTTTCTTTATAGAAATAGAGTAAAAGGTGAAGTTTTAAAGAAAATTAGATATAATTTTATCGATAATCAAGAAAGATTTAGATTAGATATATTTGATATATTTAATAATCAGTTAGCAATACTTGAACGTGATGTAACAAATAGTAACAGGAAAGATTTACCTTGTTTTATAAAAAATGCGATTAATATAACTGATAATCGTGATTTTGATGATGATAGTATCTATATTGATTATAATATTGAAAAAATATATAAGAAAAAGATAAAAAAATAATTACCAAAAGAAATAAAAAATTTTGTTATGGCAAATCTAGATATTTATTATTCGTTGTTAGTTTTATTATTTAATGTTATACTTTTAGTATGATTGGAGACTAATATGGATAGTAATAGAGAAAAGATTAAAATTGATTTAGACTACATAATTAGTGAGCTTGAGAAATCATTATCTATAAAGCTTAATAAAAAACCAATAGTTTTACTTAATGAATACGGAAAAGGTAAGGCTGCTGCATCTGGAAGTTTTAATGGAGATGATTATTTAATACTTAATAGTTTGTATTTTAGTGATGTTAACGGTGATATTTATATTAATAGTTCAAATGCAGATTTGTTAAAAATAATTATTACTCATGAACTTGTTCATTTATTTTCTAATAATAATGAAAAAAGTGGTATAACAGGTGATAAAAAGTATGAGTTTCAAGGTTCATATGGAAATGAAAATAAAAAAATTAATCTAGATTTTAATGAAGCTTTAAATGAAGGAATTACACAAATAATAGTAGAAAGAGAATGTAATAATTCAGTAGGTCCTTTTTTTAATATTTATTATGAATATAAAAAAATAGCTGAAATTTTGGATTTTTTGTTTGGTTCCAATGTAATTTATAGATCATATTTTAAACAAAGTGGTGAATTAAAAAGGGGAATGAATAATTATTGCAATAACTTATTTGAAAAAATAAATGAAAAATTAACATATTCATATTATTTAACTTCTTTTATGAAAGATAAAAAAATAGATCAAGATAATATTTCTTTTCCAAAACTTGAAAAAGAAATATGTAAAGATTTAAAAAATGAGCTATTTATGGAATCTTTAGATTTGATTATAAATAACCTTGTTGTACCATGGATAAAAAATGTAAATTCTAGTGATATTGCTACCGAGATTAATAGTTTTTTAGAGTTATTTAATGATAATGTAGAATTAAAAAATAAAGTTTATTATTTAATTATGAAGGGATGCAAAGAAAATAAAACAATATCGACATATTTACAAACAGATACTGATAAAGTTGTATCACATCTATTGGCTTATAATAATGGTGGTAACTATAAAATATTAGATGATGGAAATATTATTGATTTATCTACAAACAGTGTAATACCATATGATGAACGTCTATATGAATATTTTTATTCCAAAATTATAAGCAAAGATTATTATAAATATATAGAGGGCTTATGTAATAATGCTAGTTTTTCTAATAATAAAATTAATATATCTATAGGAAACTTCAGCATAATGAAAAGAAGAATGATTATGCTTGCTATAAAAGAATACATGAAAAGTAAAAATATTATTATATTAAATGATTTGGATTCTTTGGATTCTGGCTTTAGATTTTCTATAAGTTATGTTAATGAAAAATTAGAAATGAGTGATGTTATATATTTATGTAATAACTTTAGTAATTATTATTTTCAGGGTGATAATTCAAACATTATAAAAATTGTTAGTAAAGACACAAGTCGTGAAGTAAAATCAAATTCTAC
>CAMVLU010000102.1 GCA_947168405.1 uncultured Clostridia bacterium | reverse complement strand
TTATAATAATTATTACATTAATATTTCTATGTAGCAATACAATAGTTAAAGCAAAAAGTAATTATTTATATGATGTATTAAAAGATGAAGCAGAAAGTGGAGGATTAGCAAAAGAATATACTGGTTCTCATCATGATTCTTTTACAGAAGAACCATCTAAAAAGATATATCACTGGTATGCTAAAAATGATACAGAAGGCAATCAAGTATTAGAGAAAAATAATGTTATTTTTGCAGATCATTGTTGGCAAATGATTAGAACAACTGATACAGGTGGAGTCAAGATGATTTATAACGGAAAAGAGAAAAATGGTCAATGCAAAAATAATAGATCCAACCAACCATTATACACATTGTATACTGATGTTTATTATGGTTCTAATTATTATTATGGTACTGACTATTCTTATGATTCAACTAGTGGATTATTTAAATTATCTGGAAGTATTTTTTCTAAGAATTTAAATAGCAATACAATAGAATCATTGATTGGAAAATATTCTTGTAGAAGTACAAATAAAGAAGAAACTTGTTCTAGACTTTTCTATATCGACTCATATTTGGGTGGATCTTATGCAAATTCTATAGAGATAGAGTCAAGCAATTTAATTAGTCAAATTAGTCAAGGAATATCTAATGATAATCCAAGCTCATTATCATCACTAGGATATATGTATAATAGAGTTAATACCACAGAAAGCAAGCAAGTGTTCTATAATGAAATACTTTATACAGACTCAAGCTTATATGAAACAAATTGGTATGGAGATTCTGTTGCTTGGGGTTCCCCTGTTGAAAATAAGTGGAATCTAATAAGTGCATTTCAGGTTCCAAAATCAGAGTTTTCAACTTTAGTTGGTAAATATACTTTTTCAAGCAAAAATGAGGATTACTCAAGTGACAAAGTTAGATATATAACTAAGGTGGATGGGGATAATTATTACTATATTTTACTATCAGGTAATAATGATTTGAATTCTTATAATTATAACTATAGTTATGCTGATGAATATATTGTTAACGAGGATGGTACTTTTTCATTAGTTAATCCATTGTCATTTGATAGAGTAACTTGGGGAGATTATTATAATAAGATAAAAAATAAATATATATGTAAAAATGCAATCAATAATGATTGTGAAGAATTATGGTATGTAGTTGACACAAATATAAAATCATTTAAGTATTCGAGTGTTTATAAGTATGCAACTAGTTTTAAATATGAAGATGGAAAATATAAATTGGATAATCAATCTTTTTATTTAAATAATTTAAATGATAATGGAAACATATCAAATTTAAATAAAGCCCATTACACATGTTGGAATATCAATGGAGAATGTAGTGAAATTTCATATATATTTTATTTAACTCCTAATTCTTCATACAGTGAAGGAAGGAGACCATTCTATGTGACTTTAGAATATGGCCAAAGTATAGAAAACTATTTAAAAGATTTGATAAGCAATGAAACTGTAAATAAAAAAGATTCAACAATAAAAAAGATTATTGAAATATGGTATAAAAAAAATCTTCTTCAAGGTGATGATTTTATTGAAGATACAATATTTTGTAATGACAGAAGTATAAAAGAATTAAATGGTTGGGATCCTAATGGTGGAGATGTTCAAGAAAGTTTAATTTTTGCTGGCTATGACTTAAAAAATGATTTAAGTTGTATAAATATAACTGACCAATTTAGTGTAAGCAACAATAAAGCAGAATTAAAGTACAAGATTGGATTAATGACTGCTAATGAAATGTACATATTGAATAATCGTTTTTTGAGAAAATCAAGTGCTACATATAGAGTTATGACACCTTACTATTATTCTCCTAATTGGCCTAATGGGAGGTTTATTGAAAAAGATGGAAATATGACGTCTTTAAATATTAATGGATACATTGGTAATGGATTGGGAATAAGACCAGCAATTTCATTGAAGTCTTCTGCTAGGGTGATATCTGGTGATGGTTCAACTGGCGATCCATACCAATTATCTTTTAATCCAGTATATAGATATAGCGTTAATGTCCAAGTTGTAAACGAAACAAAAGATTTGGATATTAATATTGAAGATATGTCTCAAGTAGAAGAGGGAGAAGAAGTAACATTCAAAGTAACTCCTATTGATGGATATAAATTAAGTAGTATAAAGATTTTAGATAGTGATAATAATGAAGTAACATTTACAGAAACAGGAGTTGAAAATCAATATAAATTTACTATGCCTGCTTCTAATGTAACAATAATTCCTTCATATAAAAAGAATAAATTTAATATTAGTGTTACTGTAAAAAACGAAGAAAAAGATTTTGATATTAATGTAGAAGATATGACTAGTGTATTAGTAGGAGAAGAAGTAACATTCAAAGTAACACCAATTACCGGTTATAAAGTAAATAGTATTCAAATACTGGATAGTAATAATAATGAAGTAACATTTACAAGTACTAGTAATGAAAATGAATATACTTTTGTTATGCCCGAAAGTGATATAACAATAATACCATCTTATGAAAGAGTATTAAATAGTATAGAGGTAGAAGAAAATACACATACAAAAGAATTAATAATAGAAGTAGATGATGTAACAGCAGTAGTTTATGAAGATGAAGTAAAATTTACAATTATACCTGAAAAAGGATATGAAGTAGATTCTATTGATATAAAAGATAAAGATAATAATACTATTGATTATCAAAAAACAGATAATGATAACGAATATAGTTTTATAATGCCACCAAGTAATGTAACAATAAAACCAACTTATAAAAAAGTATCAAATTCAGTAAATATAGATGATAATAAGAATACAAAAGAATTTATTATAGAAGTAAATGATTCAAAAGCAGTAGTATATGAAGATACAGTTAAATTTACTATTATTCCAGAAGATGGATATGAATTAGAAGATATAGAAATAATAGATAAAAATAATAATAAAATAGAATATAAAAAGACTAATAAAGATAATGAATATTCATTTATTATGTCAGATACTGATGTAATAATAAAACCTATATATAGAAAATTACCTATAAAAGAAAATAATAATATAATAAATCCTCTTACTAATAATAAGTTTATTAGAACAATATTATTAATAATATTATTCTTTTCTATAGGAATATTTCTATATAGAAAAAAAGAATTAAGTTTGTGACTTAATTCTTTTTTACAATAAGATTTAATAATATGATTTCACTGTCCTAATCAAGTTTAATTAAAGAACTATTTCTACTTAATAATTCCATTTGTTTTCTTGCACAATTATTCAGAATTAATGTTTTCTAAATTACTAAGTATTACTAAATGTAATAAGTCAGTATAATCTCTTATATTTCCATTATTTGCTAGAGTTGGCTTATTATCTCTCCATTCTTTAGCAGTCATACCAAATAACGCTACATTTATTACATCTGCTTCTTCGGCATAAACAAGTCGTTTCTGAAAATCAGTAAGAGTAGGGGTAATATAACTAGCAAATTCAAAAGCAATGTCAGGGTGAGCAAATGTACCTCCATTATATCTTCCATGCTTAGAAATAATTCCAATTGCATTAGTGTAACTAATCCAACGTTGTGGTGTTATTTTGAATTTGTTACTACCTGCTTCATTTTTAAACGTGTCGAATTCGACACGTTTAAAATTTATGTTATGAATATTTTCCCACAATCCTAAGTAAGAAATAACATCTTTATTTCTCATCCAGTTTTGAATGGGATATCTTGGGTTTTCTTTATCTGCATACCTAGCTAAATCAGTTAAAGATATGTATTCAACCCCATCAATTTTCATCACATTAACAGTTTGAGCTTTAACAAAAATCTGACTCTTAATTATATCTTTATCTATATATGAAACCTCCTTTCATATATATCATTCGAGAAAATAATAAAACTTCACCAATAAAATATTAAATAAACATAAAAATTATGCTATAGTATTAATTAAATTAAAGACTTTAAAATTTAGAGAAAAGAGATATAAAATAAACACTATAATTTTTATGATAAAATACAGACAGATATAGCAAAAATAACGACGTTATGGAATAAAAGTAATTCATACAGGAAAATAGTAAGTGAATGAGAAAATAAAAAAATAAAAAATAACTAATAATAATAAACATAT
>CAMVLU010000101.1 GCA_947168405.1 uncultured Clostridia bacterium | reverse complement strand
TTTTCTTCTTTTATTTTTTAATGTTATATATTTATACAACTCATCTATATTTCCTTCACGATCCTCCACTATTTCAACACCAGAATCTTCTGCATTTGATATTATTACTTTTGCTTCATCATCTATTCTACTAAATAACCTTTCTATGTTATCTTGTAAATTAATAAAGGCAACAAGTCTAGGTTTATAATTTTCAAAATATTTATTAAATCCTTGATGTTTATATCCATTCTGTTTTAATGTATTTAGTATTTTATTAACTGTATTACTAAAGTATATTATATTTCCATTTTTATCTCTTTCACTACAAATAATTGGTGGATCAATTTTAATAAATGCATAATGTTGCTTTTTTAATAATTTAATCAATCCTTTAGTAATATTTACAACTAATTTAGTATCTGTATAATCTATTAAAAATCCTCTTGGTGCATATGCATATTTATAATACATATAAATATTTTTATACAAAAATAATGTTGCGCCAACTAAAGTATCATTTTCAACAAATCCTATATAAAAAGTATTTAATCCTTCATACCTAGAAGTTTCAGCATAAGATGAAGTTTGATAATATGTACTATATTTATGTTTATATGCAAAAGCATCAAATTCTTCTTTAGTAAGTGATACTATTTTCATCCCCTTCAACTCCTTCTTTATAATTGTATCAATTTTTTAAAATAATATCAATAAAAATCTAGTTTTTTTTTATTTATCATGCTATAATAATGTAATAAAGGTGGTGTTAGTGTGAATGATAATTTAGAAATAATTGATGATAATTATTTAAATAAAAGTGTTACTCTTCCAAATGAAGATTTGGAGGTAATTGACGATGATAAACTAAACACAATAGATGATTTAATAGATAAAATTAAAGAAAACAAAGAAGAATTAGAAAGCAAACAAAATAATGATACACAAGCAATAGAAAAAATAAATGAAGTTACTAATAATTTTGAATTATTAGAAAAATTTGGAGAAAACTTTACTACTAAAGAATACTTAACCAATCCTGCAATAGGAAGAGATAAAGAAATTCAAGAATTAATTGTAGCACTATTAACACCGGAAAAATCAGCCATTTTAGTTGGTAAACCTGGTATAGGTAAAACAGCAATTGTTGAAGGATTAGGATATAAAATTAAAAATGATGATGTTCCAAATGCTTTAAAAGGATATACTATTTTCAAATTAAATACAGCCAGTTTAACCGGAGTTAATCCTACAACTAATGAACTAAAAATTCAACAAATTGTTGATAATTTAAAACATCAAAATAAAGTTATGGTATTTATAGACGAAATACATACCTTAATAGGAACAGGAGAATCTACTTTAGACTTTGCTAATATTTTTAAACCTATAATTGATCGTGGAACTGTTAAGTTAATTGGAGCAACAACAAGTGATGAATATGATAGATATATTTTAAGAGATAAAGCATTTGTTAGACGTTTTCAAAAAATTGATGTTGCAGAACCAACAAGAGAAATGGTTATTCAAATAATGATGGGAACATATCCTAAATTTGAAAAGAAAATGAATTTAAAACTTAAATACAGTGATTTTATAAAAGAAAAAATAATGGCCTTTATAACTGATTTAACAAGCGAATTTAAAAGAGTATATGAAACATCAGTTAGATACCCAGATATTTCTTTAACTATTCTTCAACAAGCATTCTCTTATGCATCATTTGATAATCGTAATGAAGTTACTATTAGAGATATAAGAAAAGCTATAAAGACAACAAAATTAGTATATCCAGATGTTATAAAAAAAGAATTAATTAGATTTAATAAAGAATTTAAAGATATATACTTATTAGAAACAAAACAGATATTAAAGGATGAGATATGAAAAAAGCAATATACTACATAAGAATTATTCTATTTATCTTGTTTTTAGTAGCCTTATTCCTATTAATAGATAAACTTTTTACTTTACAACCATTTGGTTCAATTTTCTTTATATTAAGTTTAATATATTCATTTATAATGATTCTATCTATTTTATCAAAGAAAAAATCATTTATAGATGCTGTTTCATATAATATATTAAGTATTGGTGTATATTTATATATAGGAGTATTGTGTTATATAACCAATATAAGTTCTAAATTAACAATCATGAATAATGATATTTATTATCGAAATAATTTTATTTTAATGATTATATTATTTATAGGTTTAATATTATATACAATAGAATTAAATAAAGAATAGGATTAGATTTTATCTAATCCTATTTATTTTACGCATTAACTAAATTATCTTTACCTTCTATTTTTCTTACTTTATTATCTATCTCGCCTAAAACATTTTTCATCTTAACAGCATTTATTATTACAACTATTAAACTAATAATGACATACAAATAAAAAGTTATACCACGACTAAGTAACATTGCTCCACTTAACGCATCTCCAAATGCAGGTTTAAAGATTGATAAAAAGACTGTTTCACTTATACCAATAGCCCCAGGTAATGGTAAACTAGATACAGTTGTATATAATACAGATTGCATTGCAAATATTTGGAAATAATTATAAGTATTAAAGCCAAATGATTTATATACTAAAAATGGAACTGTATAATAGAAACATACTTGTATAAATACTCTTAATATTGCTTTAATAAATTCATTTTTATTATTTTTAATGAATATAGCACTTTCATTATAAGTATCTAACCCTTCTTCTATTTTTTGTTTTTTCTCATCAAGCTTATTTACTTTAGCTATTTTTAATAATTTAATAAAAATATTAATTAACTTTTTTGTTATTTTTTTAGAAAACACTCCTATTAACATTAAAGAAAGAGCTATTCCATTTATAGTTAAACCAAGTAAATATAACCATATTAATCCATTGGAAATAATACTAGGACATAATATTGCACATAGAATTCCTAAAAATATTGTACTAATTTGAAAACCACACAATTGAATAAGTAATACAAGTGTTGCATTTGCTCCTGATATTTTTTCTTTAGTCATATAATATATTTCAATTGGTTGTCCACCACTTGCGGCCGGTGTTATTGAACTAAAAAAGAATCCTATCCAAGTAAACTTTAAAGCACTTATAAAAGAAATCTTATCACCAAATACTTTCAATAATGATTTTACATTATAAGCTTCCATACAAAAATAACAAAACATTGATAATATTCCTAAAATAATAAAAGTTTTATCTGAGGATCTAATTAAGTCCATTAATTGATTCATATCTTGTTCTCTAAATATTAACCAATAAGTTAATACTATTAATATGATAAATAATAATACATTTCTTATCATTTTAAAATTGATTTTTTTTCTCATAAAATACTCCATATAGAAAATATTGAGATAATCTCAATATTTTATTTACTATTTCCTTTAGACAAACTATTTAAAACGGATTTAAAATTTAAATAAATATAATTTTGCTGTTCTAAAGACGTTGTATTCATACTTTCGTATAACTTAGTCATTCCATTTAAATCCATAAACCTACTTTGTATTTCCAATTTCTTCCTATCTTGTCTCAATTCTGCACCTTTTTTTATTTTAATTGAATTACTTTCTATAGTTTCATTTATTTCTTGTAATAAAGATTCTTTTTCTTCATTAGATACACTACATACAAATACATTCATATAACTTAAAATATCCATTTTAAATATATTTAATAAATCATAAATAGGTTTCCATTCTTCTTCAAATTGTTCACATACTTTTAAATCTTGATTTCTTTTATTTTTATATGTTTCAACATCCATTGATTTTGCTTTAGCATTGGCTTCTAATATATTTTTATGACCTGATTCAAATAAAATACTATTAATTATATTTTTATTACTTTCAATAGATTCTTTTATATCTTTTTCCTTTACTGCAATTTTTGAATATATATCTCCTATTTCTAAAAAAGTTAAATTAGGTAAATTCTTTAAAATATATGAAGATATGTAGTTTAATATTTCTTCCATATTATCATGTTCTTTAAAATATTTAGCATGAGAATATTCAATATAAAGATTTACTAACTGATCTATAGAATAAGTATCTAAAGTTGAAACAAAACTATTATTTAAACTATTAAAAATATTATTTATCATAAACATCACAAACTAATTTTAACATATTTTTTTATTTATGTAAATAAAATTAAATAA
>CAMVLU010000100.1 GCA_947168405.1 uncultured Clostridia bacterium | reverse complement strand
TTTATTAGAAGAAATTCAAAAAAATGATAAAAAAATATAAATTTTATTGACTTGTTACAAAAATAATGGTATTATTGTACTTGTCTTGCAAAGGACTGATTAAATAGTGCGCTCGTAGCTCAACTGGATAGAGCGTTTGGCTACGGACCAAGAGGTTATGGGTTCGACTCCTATCGGGCGCACCATTTGTATTTTCTTTTAATCGGGAAGTGGCTCAGCTTGGTAGAGCACTACGCTTGGGACGTAGGGGTCGCAGGTTCGAATCCTGTCTTCCCGACCATTTAGTATTCATACCCTTGAAAATCAAGGGTTTTTGAATAAAAAGAATACTTAATTCCTTAAAATTCCCTTAAAAATACAAAATTTAAGTTATTTTAATTTAATTTTGTTGATGAATTCAATTGCTTTGTCTTCATCTTTTGGAATAAGATGTGAATAAGTATTTAATGTCATATTAATATCAGAGTGACCTAATCGTTTTGAGATAACTGTGATAGGTGCTCCGAGTGACAAGAGTAAGGATGCATGACTATGTCTGAAGTCGTGTATTCTTATTTTTTTAACTTTTGCTTTTTCACAATATATATTTTTCCTTCTTCCAATAGTAGTAGGTGCAAGTGGTATAATACCACCAAAGATATACCAATTATTATCAAAGTCTACAAAATTTTGATAATATTTTTTTAATTCTAGTAAATTTTTTACTAAACTATTATCAAGTTTTACAATTCTAATAGATTTAAGTGTTTTGGGAGTATTAATAATATATTCCCCGTTTTCTTTTTCTTTTGATATTGTTTTATGAATATCAAGTAAATCATTTTTAAAATCATTCCAAGTAAGTGCTAGAGCTTCTCCTTGTCTTAAACCAGTATAATATAAAGTTTCAAAGAAAGTTTTATAAACTATATCATCAACTACCTTAATAAATGATTTAAACTCATCTAATGTCCAAAAATCTACTTTACGAATTAAATCACCTTTTCTTTTAAAATTACCAATTTTACTAGCAATATTTTCTTTTAATCCATGAAATTTAATTGCATAGTTTAAGATAGTAACCATAGATCCATGTAAACTTGAATTTGTTCTATGTTTAAATCCTTTTTGTTCTATTTCTGTTTGCCATTTAGTATAAACTTTAGCATCTATAAAACGAACTTTATAGTTTTTAAAATAGGGTAGTATATGATTTTCAAATTTACTAATAGTTTTCCTATAAGATTGTCTTTTTTGTTTAATTTTGATGTAATTCTTATAATTACAATACAATTCTTCAAAAGTAACATCGCATTCTTTAGATTTTTCTAAAACTAAAAATTCATTTTCAGCATTAATAGCATCTTTTTTAGTTTTAAATCCACCTTTTTCAAATTGACGTCTAACACCATAAACATCATCTGCATATACTCGATACTTCTAAAGATTCGTTTTCTTATTTTTATATACAGGCATGATTAGTCTTGCCTATATCTTGTTCTAATTTAGTCATTTCTATTATATAATTTACATCTAAATTTAACTTTTCAATAACATTCTTAGTAGGAACATAAATTACTTTGGTATTAGGTATTTCTTTTCCATGTTTTCTAATATCATTAATTATTTCATTTCTTATTTTAATTGCTGTATCTCTACCACATCTTGCAATACATCTAATTTCTTTAACGCTAGACCATGGATTAGAAATCAAAGTTTATAATTCTGTATAGGACATAATTCACCTCTCTTTCTAATGGAAACGTCTTTCCATCGTCAACATAATACTATATAAAAATTTATTTGTCAACTACTTTCCAAAAAAATATTTATTTTTCTTTTTAGGTATGTTATACTAGGTATATATAAGTTATGGAGTTGATATAATGTTTAAAAAAGAATCAAATAAAGATACTTTTGGTAAGATAATTAAAGATGCTAGAATTAGTAAAGGATATTCTGCAAGAGAACTTGCTAAACTATGTGATATTAGTCATACAGAGATTAACAATATAGAAAAAGGGGATAGAGTAAGACCTGCCATACTTACTTTAAAAGCCTTTGAAAAGTATCTAGATTTAGACTTTAAAAAACTTGCTAGAATGGTCGGATATTCAGAAGATTTAGTTGAACATAGTGATAATAATATAATTGTAACTTATGAAAGATATTATAAAAAAGTTCAAGACTTTGAGTATGCTAAAAAAATAATACTATACGAAGTAGATAAAAGAAGACATATTGGGATAGATTTACAAGATTATATTGATGATTTAGAAAAACATTTAAAAAAGAATAATAATTTAGATGAAACATCAAAAAAAATATTTAAAAATATAAATGAACTACTTGGATATTTAAAACTAGAATATGATCCAACTATTGAAGAACATATATTAAAAGACGAACCAATAAAAAAAGATAATTAATTTGTAATATATTTTTGTAATAGCTAGCACTGAATTTGTACACATTCAAATATATAATGTAAACTACATTGTAAATTATAATTATTATTTGTATAATATGTCTTTAGATGGGAGGAATAATAATGATATTTGATGAAAAATTTGACCAGTCATTGTGGTGCATTGTAAAAGGTGATAAAAAGAATAGAAATAAAATTGTAAACTTTATTAAAGAATTGCCACAAGAATTTATTGAAATGGTTAGAGATGGAATAGAGAAATATAGAAAAATTGAAGATCCATTTGAATCAGAAGAAGAGATTTCCGGTGAATATGAAATTGGAAATAATATTACATATCATTTTGATATTATAGATTTTGGTATGGAAAATTATTTAAGATTAAGTAAATTTATTTTAAATGAAAAAATTGATGGTTCTGATATTATGTTAGAATTAACTGATGGAGGAGTAAAAGATATTGAAGAATGGGATAATTTTGATGAATTAGATTTAGGAGCATCTACTACTGATATAATACATAATTTTAAAAATGGACTTATGAAATGTAATGAATCAGAATATAGTATTGTAAAAACGCCAATTGGTAGTGTTGTAAAATATTCACGTGAATATTTAGGTGGTTTAGTAACTTTACCATTTGGAAGATTTGTAAATATAAAAAATATGCCAAATGATATAACAAAAGAAAATATAGATGTAAAAAAATTAAAATTATTAAAATAATAATATAAAAAAATAAAAAGATAATGTAGGTCTAATTGCATTATCTTATTTTTAAAAGTTATATTTATCAAAAAAATTACAATAAATATTATTGACAAATTACAATAAATATTATTGACATAGTAAATTGACGATTTGTAATAAATATAGTATAATATATGGCAATTTAACGGGGTTACTAGATATGAATATAGTTAAGATAATTAAAAGAATTTTAAAAATTAAAAGTAAAGAAAATAGTCTTGTTAATAATATAGATATTGCTATAATTCCAACAAGAGAATTTTTTAAAGATAGCAAAAAAATAATTGATTTAATTGAATCTTATAAAAATGAATATAGAAAAATTCTTAAAAAAAGAATATTTACTAGTATAGATTTAAAACTAGATGATTCTATTAATCAAATGAATATGAATATTGAATTATTATTAAATCAATGTCTAAATGATAAGAATAAAGATAATATTTATGAAGATGTAGAAGATGAATTAAAAGACTTTGTTATCGAAACCAATAATTTAACTAGTCTTGCTAAACTTAAATTATATCAAGACGAAATACAAAAACTAGAACTTATAAATATTTGTAAAGTAATTGCACTTAATGAATTATCAAAAGAAATTAAATATAATTTATCTCTTAATAAAAGAAATTCTATAAAAAATGAACTCAGTAATTTAGTTAATATAATGATAATTTATAAAAGTCAAAGAATATCAATTAATTTAGAAATAGATAATTACAAAAAAGATATAGAAGTAATTAATTATGATAATTACAGACGTAGAGATAGAAAATATAAGAATAAAAGATTTGATAATGCAGATAAATATATTTTTGTTTTACCAGAAGAATATCGATTAATTTATAATGAATATTATTTAAGTGTACCTGAATTTACGGCCATTATTGAAAGAGCTCTTGAAATATATGTTTACGAACATAAAGATTTATTAGAAAAATGTAAAGATGAATTAGAGAATCTTGAGAAAGAAGAAAAACAATTAGGAAATAAACAAAGATTTATTACAAAAATTGATAAAATAAAATATTTGTTTAGATTATTTGACTTATATGGATATAATTTAGTAAATGATGATGACTTTGAAAAATTATATAGAACTAAATTTGATGTTTTAACAATTGATATTAATAATTTGCATGATAGTCCCTTTAATACAATTCAATTAGAAAATCTAGAATTAA
>CAMVLU010000099.1 GCA_947168405.1 uncultured Clostridia bacterium | reverse complement strand
TTTTAAAAATATCAAAATATAGAGAATTAAAAGATGTATTTGAATTATATAATTTAAAAGCTATTATTAAGAATTTAGATTCGAATAATTATTTTAAACTAGGACATTTATTAAAATTTAAAAGTATTAAAGATAAAGAAAAATTCTATGATTGTAACGAAAAAGATATAAATGATTTAATTGCTAATTTAGATGAACAGTTAGGCAAAGATGAAAAAATCAAAAAGGCAAATGAAGTGTTAACTGGAAAAATAAAATCTCTAGAATTGAATACTTTACTATCTAAAAACCAATGGATTATTCCTATGATTAATGATTTAAGTAAATTAAAAAAGGAGTACTGGCATTACATATTAAGTACTAGCGATAATAAAACTGCTATTGAAGATTATATAAATAACTATATTGCAAACAAAGAAACAATAAAAGAAATTATTGAAAAGACTAATAATTTAGACAATTATAAAAAATGGAATAATGCTATTAATGAATTTAATAATAAATTTATAAATATGCCATTTGAATTAGAAGTAAAAAATATAAGTGATATTATATTAAAAAATAGTGCTTGCTCTTTAAAATATAAATTTAAGGATGAATCTGAAGTCAATGATAATGTTGATAAGAACTTATTGAAAGAAAACTTAAGTAAAGGTGAACGAAAAGCATTTAATATACTTAACCTTATATTTGAAATTCAATATAGAAAAGAAAATAACATAGAAACAATATTTATTTTGGATGATATAGCTGATTCTTTTGATTATAAAAACAAATATGCAATAATAGAATTATTAAAAGAACTAAATAATAATGGATTATTTCATTTAGTGATTCTAACACATAATTTTGATTTTTATAGAGCTTGTGCTAATAGATTAAATATTAAAACATTATCAGTTTTAAAAGATAATGAAATATCTTTAATTGATTTTTATTTTAAGAAAAATGTATTTAAATCATTTAAAGAAAGAATTAATGATTCTAAATTTTTCATAGCATCTATTCCATTTGCAAGAAATATAATTGAAATGACTATTGGAGATAGTGATAATGATTATTTACTTCTTACAAGTTGCTTACATTATAAGAAAAATACAGATTCAATTACAATCTCACAAATAAATAATGTATTTACAAATCATATCAATGCAAATTCAAATATAACAGATTCTAAATATATTGATTTACTATTGGATGTAGCAGATAATATAAAAGTGGGAACAACTGAAATAGAATTACATAATAAGCTAATCCTATCAATAGCAATAAGATTGTTGTTTGAAAAGAAACTATTTAATAAATTTAATAATTGGAGCATAATTGATGGGTTTACAAAAAATCAAACTAATGAATTAATTGATTATTGTGTTAATAATAGTCTACTTACAAATGAAGAAAAGAATATATCTGAAAAAGTAAAAATTATGGTATCAGAGAATATTCATGTTAATGCATTTATGTATGAACCAATAATTGATATGAGTGACGAAGAATTAATAAATTTATATAAAATAGTTAAAAATATGTGATATAATTAAATTATCAAAAGAAAATATTTTGACTTACTTTGAACTTTAATCGCTCCAAATAGATACAACTTACGAACTATTTAAAGTTTGTAAGTTTTTATTATACCCACGTGTTTGCTTGGCAAATTATTTGAAAAATCTAAAGTCCACTAGTGATAATGAACATTATACTGTTAACAGAATAAATTTCATCCACTCTATTTACAAATAATGTATATCATTAGTTTTATAATTTTTTTAAAATTTTTTTAATTAAACAAAAAAACAGTCATCTATAATAGACAACTATTTTATATCATATTTTTTTAGAGATATTTATTCTAACTTTTCTAACTCATTAACTATTATTTGATAACTACCATTTCTTTTTTCTATCTTTCCATCTACTTTTAATATATAACCTTTTCTAATATCAAAATAAGTTTCATATGTTTTAGGAAAAACTGTAAAATCAATTACTCTTTCTTCATCACAACCTTTAAAGAATAGCATTTTTTCATTCTTCTTTGTTGTTACTTCATGAATTCTTTCAACTAATACAATAAAAATTCTATTAGTATTAAAATACTTATCTATATCTTTTAAATTTATTATATTATTAAATTTAGATTTATATACTAAAGTAGGATGATTAGATAAATAAAAGCCATATAATTCTTTTTCCATCTCAATAAGTTCTAAATTACTAAATTCTTTTTCTTCTATGATTTCAGGTTTTAAAACAAATTCTTTATCTAAATCTTTACATAAATTAGCATAATTTAATAAACTATCTAAATTATTAAGTAATGTTTTTCTATTATAATTAAAATCATCTAAAGAACCACTTTTAATTAACATTTCAAAATTATTTTTTGTTAAAGAACTTAAATTAGCAAAAACATCATATATATCATTATAATCTTTATTATATTCAATAATTTTAGTAGTAATTAATTTACTAATACCTTTAATAATATTAAAAGGAGCTAAAATATTATTATTATAAATAACATATTTATCCATACTATATTTAATATTAGGTTTTAATACATTTAATTTATATTTTTTCATTTCATATAAATATTCAATTGTTTTATTAGTATCTCCTATAACACTATTAAGTAAACTAATATAAAAATATTTTTTAAAATGAACTTTTAAATAAGCCATCTTATAAGCAATAGTTGCATAAGCAATACTATGACTTTTATTAAATCCATAAGATGCAAACTGCAATATTAATTCATAGATTGTATTGGCAAGTTCTAGAGAATATCCATTTTTTGTAGAACCATTTATAAATTTATCTTTTTCTGATTCAATAATTTCTTTTTTCTTTTTAGACATTGCTCTTCTTAAATTATCTGCTTCTTTTAAAGAATATCCCGCTATAATATTTGCAATTTGCATTATTTGCTCTTGATAAATAATTATTCCATTAGTAGGTTTTAAAATATTTTCTAAACTCTTATCATAACAATCGATTGCTTCTTCTTTATTTTTTCTTTTAATATAGGTTGGTATACTAGAAGCAGGACCTGGTCTAAATAAGGCAATAGCATCACTTAATTCCATAAAATTATTAGGTTTAAATTCTTTTAAAAAGTTTTTCATTCCAGAACTTTCAAATTGAAATATTCCATTAGTATCTCCTTCTTTAAATAAATTATAAGTTTCTTTATCATCTAAAGGAATATCTTTAAAATTAATAATCTTTTGTTCTTTATTTTTTACTTCATCAATTATTTCCATTATAGTTGTTAAATTTTTAACACCAAGAAAATCCATTTTTAAAAGTCCTAATTTTTCTAAATATTTGGCTTCATAACCTGATATATAATTATTTGTTCCTTCATCATACATTAAAGGAACTATTTCATCTAACTCTATATTACTAATAATAATTCCTGCAGCATGAATAGATGTATGTCTTTTAATACCTTCTACAACACACGCAACTTCAATTAATTTTTTAATTTTTAAATCATTCTGCATCAAAACATTGAATCTTTGATCTATTTTAATTAATTCTTCTAATTTATCTTTTCTATTTCCTATTAAAGAAGTAATATAATCAATATCAGCTAAAGCAACATTCATAACTCTTCCAATATCTCTAATACAAAGTTTAGATCCCATAGATTGAAATGTTACTATATTAGCAACATGTTTTTTACCATATTTATTATTAACATATTTAATAACATCATCACGATAGATATCAGGAAAATCTGTATCAATATCTGGCATAGTAATTCTTTCAGAATTTAAAAATCTTTCAAATAACAAATTATATTTCATGGGATCTATATCAGTTATTCCTAATGTATAACTAACTAAAGATCCTGCAGCAGATCCTCTACCAGGTCCAACTAAGATATTATTTTTTTTAGCATATTTAACAAAGTCATATACCACTAAAAAATAATTAGAAAATCCCATTTTTTTAATAACATCAAGTTCATATTTTAATCTTTCTTTATATTTAATTGGAACATCACCATTTAATCTTTTTTCTAATCCTTTATATGATAATGTTGTTAAATAAATATCTGAATCAATACTTTTATCAAAAATTGCTAAATTAAGTTCATATTTAGGAAGTTCTAAATTACATAAATTAGCTAAATTATAAGTATTATCAATTGCTTTTCCAATTAAATCAATATTATGATAATAGCA
Organism: uncultured Clostridia bacterium; assembly: GCA_947168405.1. Taxonomy (GTDB): domain Bacteria; phylum Bacillota_I; class Bacilli_A; order RF39; family UBA660; genus RUG591. Next base: position 172 of record CAMVLU010000099.1, on the reverse strand, counting down.
ATCTTTTTTATCAACATATTCATTTATAATTGTTTTATTATCTCTTAATAATTCTAAATATTTAAGAATTTCATAATCAAATTTATTTTTGTATAACAATTTTTTAATGAAAATTACATTATCTTTATGTTCTATATCTTCATTATATGAATAAAAAATAGTTATATAAGTA
>CAMVLU010000098.1 GCA_947168405.1 uncultured Clostridia bacterium | reverse complement strand
TGTAATAGTCAATTCAAGTAGAATTAATTATTACACTCATATGGTACCAGGTAGACATCCTGCAACTGACGTTTCCATAACAAGTATATCACATTTCAATTGTACATTACAAGTCATTTATGATATTTTTTTACATAACTTTTTTGATGTTTGAAAATTGAATAATGAAATATACTTATATTATTCTATTTTAATTTGGGATTTTTAAAACTTGTCCTATTGATAAAAGATTAGAAGTTAAATTATTTAAATCTTTAATTGCTTGAACACTTATATTAAATTTATTAGCTATTCTATATAAAGAATCACCTGATACAACTGTATAGGTTTTATAAGTATTATTTGTTTGATTATAACTTGGTATTTTTAATACTTGACCAATAGATAAATTATTACTTGTTAAATTATTTAATTCTTTAATAGCATTTACAGATGTTTGATATAAAGAAGCAATTTTATATAAAGAATCTCCTGCTTTAACAATATAATTAGAATAATTTTCTTCTTGTTGATTAGAACCTTCTAGATTAGGTATTTTTAAAACTTGACCTATTGATAAATTATTACTTATTAAATTATTAATATTTTTTATATCATTTACAGTTGTATTAAATTTATTTGCTATTGAATATAAAGAATCTCCTTTAACTACTGTATAATTATTATAATTAGTTATATTAGATGTAGTAGATGTTGGTATTTTTAAAACTTGATTAATTGATAAAACATTACTAGTTAAATTATTAACATCTTTAATAATATCTATTGTTGTGTTATATTTATTTGCTATTGAATACAAAGAATCTCCACTTTTAACAGTATAATTTACATACATATTCATATCTTCATCATTCCCGGTTGTATCAATATCTAATTCTTTGGTTTTTGGAATAATTAATTCACTTCCGACAATTAAAGCATTATTGGATAAATTATTTGCTTTTTTTAATTCATCAACTGTTAGATTAAAATTTTTAGCAATAGAAAACAAAGTATCTCCTCGTTTAACTATATAAATATTTTGTTTAGTTAAATAATCATTTAAAGAATTAGCAATATTAGTTGATAATTTATCTATATTATTTAATAAAAAACTATTATCAACACTGTTAGTTGGATTTCCTAAACTTATAATTATATTTTCCGTATTATTAAGTTCTCTTATCATTTCATAATAATCTTCATAAGTAGCATTTGGATTTCTTAATTGATAAAACTTTGAAACAGTTTGACCGGTTCCTTCAATAGCATCAGTTATATTTCTTGATAAAGTATCATTATTTCTTAAAGAATAAACAATTTGGGAACCTGATTCATTTGATTCAATTATTTCTAAAGTTACAACAATAGCTTCATCATTAGAATTTACTATATCATTAATTATATTTAATCTTTGTTGATTAGATAAAGATATATCATTATTTCTTGTTAAATAAGAATTAACTCCTAAATCTTTTAATTTTTGATTAATTGCTTTACCAATTTCTAAATTATGATTTTTTGCAATAAATTTTCCATTTATAATACCAGATGATGTACCTCCATAACTTGGATTAATAATTATTTTTTGCATAAATCACCAATTAATTATATTTATAATTTGTATTAATTATGCTTTCTTTTTAGATAAATATTTGTTATAATACCACTGAAGTTGGTGATAAGATGAAAATTAAATATACTTTAATAAAAAAAGAAGATAATACAAAAGCAAGACTAGGTAAATTGGAAACTAATTATGGAACATATGATACTCCTATGTTTATGCCTGTTGGTACACGTGCTAGTGTTAAAGGAGTTAGTCCTAAAGAATTACATGAAATAAATTCGGGAATAATTCTTGCTAATACTTATCATTTATGGTTAAGACCTGGAGAAGATATTGTAAATAAGGCTGGAGGACTACATAAATTTATGGGATATGATGGACCAATTCTTACTGATTCAGGAGGATTTCAAGTATTTTCTTTAGCAAGACCTAAAGATATAACAGAAGAAGGAGTTAAATTTAAAAGTCATATTGATGGAACTAAATTATTTTTAACACCTGAAAAGTCTATTGAGATTCAAAATAAACTTGATAGTGATATAGCTATGTCATTTGATGAATGTATTCCATATCCAGCAACACGTGAATATGTAGAAAAATCTATTGAAAGAACAATTAGATGGGCAAAAAGGGGAAAAGATGTTTTTAACAATGAAAGACAATCTTTATTTGGAATAGTTCAAGGTGGAGAATACGAAGATTTAAGGAAGAAATGTACAGAAGAACTAGTAAAAATTGGATTTGATGGATTTTCCATAGGTGGAACAAGTGTTGGAGAAAATAAAGAAACAATGTATAAAATGGTTGAATACTCAACTAAATATTTACCTGAAGATAAAGTTCGTTATTTAATGGGAGTAGGAGATCCTATTGATATAATTGAAGGAGTAATTAGAGGAGTAGATATCTTTGACTGTGTTCTTCCAACAAGAATTGCAAGACATGGTAATGCTTTTACAAAGTATGGAAAAATAAATTTAAAAAATGCAAAATTTAAGGAAGATTTTACTCCAATTGAAGAAACATGTGATTGCTATGCATGTAAAAACTTTACTAAAGCCTATATTAGACATTTAGTTACAGTAGATGAAATGTTTGGTTCAACTTTACTTTCTATTCATAATTTAAGATTTTTAATAAGATTAACAGAAGATTTAAGAGAATGTATTAAAAATAATAATATTTTAGAATACCGAGATGAATTTATTAAAAATTATTATCATGGAGAAGATTATTTAAATAAAAAAACTAAAGGACAAGATGATTAATATGAAAGTAATTAATGATATAGAAAAATATAAAGATATCTTAAAAAAAGAAATAGATAATAATAATTTAGTAATATTTCCAACTGAAACAGTATATGGAATAGGTGCTAATGCTTTAAATGTTGATGCTGTTAATAAAATATTTGAAGTTAAAACAAGAGCTAAAAATAATCCTTTAATTGTTCATTTAAAAAGTATTAACGAAATATCTAAATATGCCACTATAGAAAATGATATAGAACAAAAATTAATAGATACTTTCATGCCAGGACCAATTACCATTATTTTAAAAAAGAAAGATTGTATTCCAGAATGCGTTACAGCAGGACTAGATACAGTTGGAATACGTGTTCCTATTAATGAAATAGCTAATCGTTTTTTAAGTATTGTTGATGTTCCAATTGCAGCTCCAAGTGCCAATATATCTAGTCGTCCATCAGGAACAAAAGTTTCGGATATAAGATCGGAATTTGATGATAAAGTAAATTATATAATAGACGGAGGAGAGTCAAAAATAGGACTTGAATCAACTGTTGTAAAAGTAATAAATAATGTTCCAACTATTTTAAGACCAGGATATATAACCAAAGAAATGATAGAAAAAGTAGTAGGGTCTTGTAATGTATCAGATCATGTTTTAAAAGAAGTAGATTCAAGTAGTATAGTAGAAAGTCCAGGAATGTTATATAGACATTATGCACCAAGAACTAAATGTTTATTAATATATAGTAAAGATATAGAATTATTAAGAAATGAAATAAAAAAACATTTAACAAATAAAACTATAATACTTGGAAGTAATAATTTAAAAGATATTAAATGTTATAAATTTATTAACTATGGAGATGATTTAGAAACTATTTCTCATAATTTATTTTCTTATTTAAGACTATGTGATACATATGAAGCTGATTTAATAATAATAGAAGGAGTAGATAAAGTTGGTTTAGGTCTTGCCATTATGAATAGATTAATTAGAACTTCTAACTTTAATTATATAGAATTATGAAAATATTAAAATATAAAAAAGTAGGTAAAAATAAATATAAATTAGAACTTGATAACTATGATGAAATAGTATTATATGAAGATATTATTTTAAAAGAAAATTTATTAATAAAAAAAGAAATAAATAATATAAAAGAATTATTAAAAGAAAATGATGAATATGCTTTATATGATAAAACATTATCATATATAAATAAAAGAATAAGATGTGAAAAAGAAATAAGAGATTATTTAAAAAAATATAAAAAATATAAAAGTAAAATAAAATTAATAATAAATAAATTAAAAAATAATAATTTTATAAATGAAGAATTATACTTAAAAAGTTATATTCATGATAAAATTAATTTATCAATGGATGGTCCTTTAAAAAGAAAAAGAGATTTAGAATACTTAGGCTTTAATTCTTTTAAAATAGAAGATAGTTTATTGGAATTTAACAATAAGTTAATAAAAGATAAAATAGAAAGGTATATTAATAAACAAATAAAAACTAATAAAAAAAGTTTATATGTATTTAAACAAAAAATGTTACTAAATTTATCTA
>CAMVLU010000097.1 GCA_947168405.1 uncultured Clostridia bacterium | reverse complement strand
CGGTATATAAATGTACACCCCCCCCCAGGTTGCATTTTTGATACCGACAGTATATGCTTTATTCATAATTAACACATCCTTTATTCTATATGTCAATCATACCATAAGATAAAATTTTTGTAAATAGTTATTTTACTTTTAATTCTACTCTCATTCTCTTTTCATCAATTCTTTTAAGTTCATATTTATTAGAATTGATTTTAGAGAAATCTGTATAAGCAACATCTATTAATTCTCCATAATAAGTTTTATCATTAGATGTTGTTTTAACATAAATAGCATAATTACCTTTAGATAATTTAGATAAATCTAGATCTTTTTTAAACCAAGCTCTAGTTTTATCTTTTTTATCACTTACAGGTAGTTCTATTTTATAAGGACCATCATCAATATATCCAACATCATAAGTGGTTTTTTCTAAAGTATCAGTATTTTCAAATATTAATTCTCTTTTTATATTATCGTTTTTAGAATAATTTATTCCTATACTATGACTAGTTCCTAATATACTTAAAGTATTATCACTTAAAGATATTTCATTAAAGAAATTATATGTAGGATCAAAACTAGTTGGTTCTGTATAACTAATTAATCCCTTATCTCTTATTGTTACAAGCATTGGACTTCCTTTTGAACTATAATCTATATCAAAAGATATTCCACGATTATTAGCTTTAACTCTTCTTGGCATATCAACATAAGCAATGTTAGTAAAGAAATCTCCTGTATAATATCCTGTATCATAGTTATATGCACCTACAATTACGTAATAATTTCCTTCAGGAATTTCACTTTTCGATAAATCTATTTCTCCTTTAAACCAACCACCTGAATAATTATAATTTCTATCATCATCTAAACTAGACATTTCATATGGATAATCTGTATATTTATCTAATTCATAAATATAAATATCTTCTTCATCATCTTCATTTACAAATTCTATAAAATGAACAAGATTAACATTATCCATTTTCTTAACACCTAAAAATCCTTTTACTTCAAATTTAGTATCACTTATATGTTTTAAGGATTCAAACATGAAAAGTGGATTACCTTCTTTAAAACCTATTACACTTACTTTAACAGTTTTTTCAGTTATTTGATTTTTACTATCTTTTACTTGATAAGTAACTTCATAATTACCTATTTCTTTTACATTAACTGTATTTTTTATTACTTTAATATTTTTAGTTATATCTCCATCTTCTGAATCTGTTGCTTCAACATAGTCAAGTGGATTAAATTCTTGATTTTCTAAAATAGTTATATCTTCTGCATTTATAACTGGTTTACTATTACCCAATTTATCTGTTGTATAATTTAAACTACCTATTGAACTAGATAAATTTGTATTAATCCAAGCTTCAACATTTTCAATTCCATAGTAAACTTTTAACCATGTTTCATTATTATAAACAGTTTTATCTAAAACAGTTAGATATGTAGAATCATAAATATTTCCTATACTAGATCCTCCAGGTGTATTAAAGGCATTTATAGTTTCACCAGCATTATTAATATTTACTTTTAATAAATCTTTATCAATAATATCAACATCACTTGCAAGTACCCATCCTTTTTGATTTTTACTATAATCAACCTCAATTAAATAAGCTACTACTTGTCCATTTAATTTAGCTTGCATGAAAACTGGAGCCATATTACCTTTACTCATAATTTTTCCATAAGGAACTGATAAAGTTGCTGTATCATAAATTCTTGCAAATGTATTAGCTTTAACTACTTTAGGACTATAACTTGCTCCATTAGAAAATTCTTCATATACATAATCTCTATCATTACTTGTATTTATACCATTATATTTTCCATTGGAAGAATTATTTATTATTCTAACAAAAGCAGCACTTACATAAACATATCCATTATAATTATAATAATTTTGAAATGAACATGCTTGAATACTTGTTCTATCACTTGTTAAATTAGCATCACTTGATATTTTATACCATTTAGTAGTTCCTCTTATATTTGGTCCTTCTACTTCACCTAGTATTATTAAAGGAACATTTTCATATTTTAAATTAAAGGGAATTGCACTCCAAGTATTAGGTTCTGATCTAACATTAACATCACTTGCTGTAGTAATTCCTAATTTATAATAATTATAATCTAAAAATCCATTATCTTTATCAAATAAATAATAATAATTAGCAGCTTTTTCTCCCCAATAAGGATCACTTGCATACATAATATTCATACCACTTGCTTTATTACCCATATTAGATCCATAATAACGACTATCTTTAGGATTAGCATATCCACAATTAATATAACTCTTAGCATGTCCTAAAATACTTTGATATGGATTTAAATAACCTGTTGCAGAATCATAAGCAGATGAATCATAGGCAGCATGTCCAAATAAGTTATTTTTATCTATTGAAATTCTACTTTGTCCTAAAGCTGATTCATTAGTTGCTAAAGACATCATTAAAATAGCATTTCCACCATATAAACTTTCACTTGATTTAAAAAATATTCCTGTTGCCCACATATTTGAATATTTCGATACTAACATTTTTCCATATATACTACCTTTTAAACCTCTTGTATTTTTAAGATATGCATCTATATCATCAGCTGTATAATTACTTCTTGCTCTATGTGGCAAATACATATAATAATTATAATATGGGTTATCTTTATTAACACTATTATTATGGTTATTATTTACAGTATCAATTATTAAACTACGTAAATCATTATAAAAATAATTTCCATCATAACTATAGTATTTTCCTTCATTTAACATACTTGGTTTTTTATCAAGAGCTCTTCCATAACTAGTATAATTTGTAGTTATATTTTTACCATAATAATGAATTAAACTATCATTTGTAACTTGATAATATCCTGTTGTTCCAACCAAATTTAATGGAACAATTTTATATGAACCATTCTTTATCCATCCAACTACACCATTCGTTTTAACTTTTATTGCTTTATTTGAACGATTAACTCCCATAAATACTCCATCAGTTGCTCCATAATTTGATGAATGATTCATATAAGTAATATATCCTGTTAAATTACTATTAGCATAATACTCAGTAACTTTATCACCAATATCTAAATATACTAAAGCTATTTTAGCATCAGCAACTACTGTTGTACCATTTGTTCTTTCTAAAACAACTAAATATTCATTAGGATCAGAATTCATAGCATTTTGAGCTGAATTAAAATCATTAAAACAATCTTTATGATTTATATTTCTATCTGTATTTATTTCAACTACTTCAAAATTAGAACAATTTGTTCTAGATTGAATATCATTGTAAGAGGATGCCTTGGTATTAATAGAAATAATAAAGAAAAACATTATGAAAATAATTATATATTTAAATTTTTTCATAACATCACCTCTTATTCTATATTAAGTATATCAAAAAATGACAAATTTTTATACTTAATATTAAGAGTTATATGTAAAAAAGTGTAAAATTATTAAAATTTTACACTTTATAAAGTTTTTATTTTATTATTTTCAAAAGTTTTAGTATCAATTAATTCAGCATAATCATCTTTTTGACGATATCTAACATATAATTTTTTTACCATTTCACGATACATTATCATTGCTTCATCTGTTTTATTTGTTTCAATTAAACAATAGATTTTAACAATATCATCATTTAATAAATCTGCACATATTTGAGTTTTATCAGCATCATTTCTTAAACAATTAGCAATATCCATACCAACTATATCATATTCTATAGCATCAACTCTTGTAGTCATATCTTCTCTTGAAGATTGAATCATAGCTGCTATTTCTGTATATAAACGATTTTCAAATGGTATTCCTAATATTTCAAATATAGCTGTTAAAATAAAATATCTTCTTCCTGTTAAATCATAATATCTTGCAACACAGTCTACTCTTTCAGGATCTATTTCAGATACTCTACTACATGCAGGTTCATTCCATCTTAAATAAGCATTAATTCTTGCACAATGACGTTTATTATTCGATAAACTTTGTTTTAGATTATACTTATCACATGATGCGCAATAACCAACCAACTTTTCATTAAAACATTCCATACTTTTTGCTGTATTAAAACTAGAACTACTAAATAACCATCCCATATCAAATAACCTCCCTAATTGCAATGTATTATATCATATTTTTTATAATTATGCAAATTTTTTATTAATCCATTCAATTTCTAATAAATTGTTATTTGATTTTATCAATAAAAATATTCTATATAGTAAATATTCATATTCTGAAGAATAATTAATAATATTTAATAATTCTTCTTGTTTTATATTTCCTTTTAATACTTCATCTAATTTATCAAAATAATAACTTGGATAAAGCATTCTAATATAAAAATAAATTTTATCTATATTACTAATATTTATTTTTTTTATAGAATTTATGATTAAATTTATATTTTTAGTATTAAAAAATAA
>CAMVLU010000096.1 GCA_947168405.1 uncultured Clostridia bacterium | reverse complement strand
TAACTGTTCTAAATTAATTCATATTGACTGTGATTGTATGAAAGATTTAGAATATCATATAAAAAATAAACATGAGTTTAAAGTAAATCCCGATAATATTATTATAAATGGATTATGTAAAAAATGTAGTAGAGGTGAATAAGTATGCTAGATATTATAATAGATTCAGTTTTAGATACTTTAAAAATATTACCATATCTTTTAATAACTTTTTTATTGTTAGAATATATGGAACATAAATTAGGAAATAAAAGTACAAAAATATTAAGTAAAAATAAAAAAGTTGGTCCATTATTTGGAGGAATACTAGGAGGTATCCCTCAATGTGGTTTTAGTGTTGCAGCATCAAGATTATTTTCTAGTAGAGTAATAACAATTGGAACTTTAATTTCGGTTTATCTTGCAACAAGTGATGAAATGCTTCCTATTATGATAAGTGAAAAAACTGATCCTATTCTAGTAATTAAAATAATAGGATTTAAAATATTAATAGGAATAATAATTGGTTTTATAATTGATTTAATTTATAAAAGAAAAGAAGAAAAAGTTAATGAAATAAAAGATATATGTGAAGAAGAACATTGTAGTTGTAATGAAAAAGGTATTATTATATCAAGTATAACTCATACGTTAAAAATAGGATTATTTATTTTAATTGCGAATTTATTAATAGGATTTATTATTAATATAGTTGGTGAAGAAAAACTAGGAAATATTTTATTAGAAAAAAATATATTAACTTATTTCTTATCTAGTTTAGTTGGTTTAATTCCTAATTGTGCTAGCAGTGTTGTAATAACTGAGTTATATTTATCAGGATTAATTACAACAGGAACATTGATGTCTGGTTTACTTACAGGAAGTGGACTTGGAATATTACTTTTATTTAGAACAAATAAAAATATAAAAGAGAATATATTAATATTATCAATTATTTATTTAGTTGGTGTTATAGTTGGAATGATTATTGATTTAATAATATAGGAGATTTATGGATACAATAAAAAATATTGCGATTATGTTTCTATCAATTTTTTTTGAAAGTTTACCTTTTTTAATATTAGGATCTTTTATTTCAGCTTGTATAGAAACATATATATCTGATGAACAAATATCAAAATTAATACCCAAAAATAAAATATTAGCATGTATTATAGGAATATTTTTAGGATTTTTTATACCAGCTTGTGATTGTGCAGTTATTCCGGTTTCTCGAAGACTATTAAAAAAGAAAGTTCCAATTTCTGTTGCTATTTCTTTTATGTTAGCATCTCCAATTATAAATCCTGTTGTATTACTTTCAACATATTATGCTTTTTACCGAACTAATCCTGAGATATTTTGGTATCGATTTATTTTTGGAATATTAATATCTTTTATAATAGGTATAATAATAGGAATTATTTTTTCTAATAAAAATATAATTATTTCAAATGATGAATGTGATTTACATCTTCATCATGATAAAAGATCTTTAAAAGGAAACGTTATTTCAATTATAAAACATACGGGAATTGATACTTTTGAAATATTAAAATATTTAATGTGTGGTGCTTTAATTGCTAGTACTATCCAAGTTTTACTACCAAGATCAGTATTAATATTTTTTAATAACAATAGTATATTATCTATTATTGCATTGATGATATTTGCATATTTTATATCACTTTGCTCTACATCTGATTCTTTTGTTGGTAAATCTTTATTATCTATTTTCCCTAAATCAGCTATTTTAGCATATTTATTGTTAGGACCTATGATAGATATAAAAAACACTATTGTGTTATTTGGAAATTATAAAAAAAGTTTTGTTATAAGTTTAATTTCTTTAATATTTATAATGATATTTGTAAGTATGGTGGTATTTATATGAAAAAGTATCTTGAATTTATATGTTTTATATATTTAGGAATAATTATATATATTTGGTTTTCTAATTTGTTAAAAAACTTTTTAGCTCCTAATTTAGAATTGTATATAAAATTATCTTTAATTCCTTTATTTCTTATTGGATTAGTTATGATATTTAATAATAAAAATAATTATAAATTTAAATTAAGTGATTTAGTTTTAATTATGCCTTTAGTTGCTGTTATATTAATTGGAGATGGTAAGTTAACAACTAGTTTTGCAAGTAATAGAATAATTAATTTAAAAAATAATGAAAAATTAATAAAAAAAGAACAAATAATTGAAGAAAAAGAAGATGTTAAACCTAAAGAAGAAAATGAAGTATATGATTTTAACAATATTACTTTTGATATAATAGATGAAACTTATAATGAATTAGCAAATTATATTACTTTTTCTCCAAATTCTCACAAATATTTAGGTGAAACAATAAGAGTAAGAGGTTTTACTTTAAAAAATGTTCCATATATTGAAAAAGAATATTTTATGATAGGAAAATATGTAATAAGTTGTTGTGTTGCAGATGCTGAATTTACAGGTTTTGTAGCTAAATATGATTTAAGTAAAATAAAAGAAAATACTTGGTATGAAATAGAAGGAATATTAGAACAAGGAAAAGATAAAGAAGGTATGGATATTATTTATATTAAAGTTATTAATTTAAAAGAAGTAGATTCTCAAAGCGAAGAACAATATGTATATCCTTGCTATGCATACGATGATGGAATGTGTAAGGAGTTATTTAAATATGATTTAACTTAAAAAAATGTGTTTCAATGAACACATTTTTAATTTATTCTTTTTTCGATAAATTCTATTAAATAATATAAAATACTAGAAATAAGTCCTAAAACAAATACAGATGTAATAACTAAATTAATATTGAATACATTAGATCCATACATTATTAAGTAACCTAGTCCTTGTTTAGAAACTAATAATTCTCCCATGATAACACCTATAAAAGACATACTAACATTTATTTTTATAGTAGACATAATATTTTTTAAATTAGCTTTTAATATTACTTTTTTATAAATTTGATATTTAGTTGCTTTCATACTTTTTAAAAGAATAATATAATTTTGATTAGTATTAATAAAATAGTTATATAAATTAATTATAGTTATAAATAAAGATATCATTAAACTCATAACAATTATTGAATTAATACTTGCACCAACCCAAATAATTATTAAAGGACCAAGTGCAACTTTAGGTAGAGAATTTAAAATAGTTAAAAATGGTTCAAATACTTTTCTCCAAAAAGAATTCCACCATAAGAATGTTGCTATTAAAAATCCTAATAATAATGATATAAGAGAACTAAGAATTATTTCATATAAAGTAATCCATACATGATTAAAAAAATGATTTTGATTTAATAAAGAACTAATTGTTTTTAAAATATTACTAGGTGATGAGAATAAAAAGGTATTTATGATATTTAATCTACTTAATAATTCCCATATAAGGAAAATAATAATTATTATTAATATCTGCGTTACGTAAATTTGACATTTTTTTCTCTTTAATTCTTTTAAATATTTTACATGTTCTAAACTATAAGTTGACATCTAAATCCCTCCATATTTTATCATAATATTCATTAAACTTAGAATCTTTTCGATTTTCGGTTGGACAACTTTGTTTATCTAACTTTACATTATATATTTTTTTTACTTGACATGGTCTTTTAGTTAAAACAATTATTCTTGATGCAAGTGATATTGCTTCTGCTAAATCATGTGTTATTAGAATAACTGTTTTTCCTTCTTGTTTAATTATTTTATATAAATCATCTGATAATGCAAGTCTAGTCTGATAATCAAGAGCACTATAAGGTTCATCTAAAAGTAATATATCAGGGTTTGTTGCAAGTGTTCTAATTAAGGCAACTCTTTGTTTCATTCCACCAGATAAATTATTTGGATATTTATCTTTAAATTCAAAAAGACCATATTTTTTTAATAAATTTAATACTTTATTTCTATTTTCTTTTGTATTAATGTGATTAATTTCAAGTCCTAAACAACAGTTATCTAATATCGTTCTCCAAGGAAATAAAGAATCTGTTTGAAGCATATAACCTAGTTTTTGTTTGCCATTAAATAAAATTTCTCCTGAACTTTTATCTTCTAATCCAGCAAGTATTGATAATAAAGTGGATTTACCACATCCAGAAGGACCGACAATAGCAATTATTTCTTTATCTTTTATATCTAAATTTAAATTATCTATTGCAAGAGTTTCTCCTTTTATATCATGGTATATTTTTGATAAATTTTTAATTTTTAAGATAGTATTATCCATAATATCCTCCGTCTTTTTATTTTATGAAATTTAATTTTACTTGTATAAGATAAATGATAGATATTATGAAAATAAATTGAAGATAAAATAATTATATGCTATACTTAAATAAAGAAAATAGGTGATAAAATGAAATGTATTCATTGTAATAATGAAATAGATGAAAATGATAATTTTTGTTCTGAATGTGGACATTTTACTGCAAAAGGATATATATTTTTAAAAGATAATAACAATAGAAAACAAATTGAAAAGGGA
>CAMVLU010000095.1 GCA_947168405.1 uncultured Clostridia bacterium | reverse complement strand
AACAATAACAATTATACAAGATAATAAAAATTCTATAATAAAATTACTTTTCATTAAATAATTAGAAATAGTACCTAATTTAGTTTGAAAAATTACAACAACAAATTTATGAAAAATCAAAATTCCAAAAGTATTTTTACCAATATAATCCAATATTCTATTATAATCTATTTTTTTAGCTAATAAAATAAAAAATAATGATAAACAAACTCCTGATAAGATAGCCAAGACATATATTCCATATTGATATCCAATTGCTGCAACTTTAGTAGTATTAGTAAAACATGCAAGTAAACCAATAAATAATAATATACATAACGTAATATTTGAATTTATAATTTTTTTATCCAAAATATTATTACTTTTTAATAAATAACCTAAATAATAAAATAATCCTAACTCCAAAACTGTATTTATTCCAAATGGAAAAATAAAATGAATAAAATATACTTTTACAAATCCAATAATTATCAATAATAACAAAATAAGAATTTGTTGTTTTTTATATTTTTCAGATATCTTTATTATAGGATAATAAATAACACACATCGAAAAAAGTGCAGGCAAAAACCAAAAAGAACTATTTTGCTTTAAAGCATTATTGTTTCCGTTACCTATAATAATATTTTTTAAAATTGTAACAATATCAAAAGAGGATTTCACATTTAAACTCTTACCAACTGAATTTCCCAATAATAAATAAGGTATTATAAAAATAAGTGCCCAAATAAAATATGGAACAATTATTCTTATAAACTTTTTCTTTGTATACCCCCAAAAATTAGTATTTTTAACGCTAACTAAATAACCTGAAAGCATAAAGAACATCATTACATTAAAACTGCATATAAACTTTGAAACTAATATACAATTAGCTGAATGAACAAGAGTATGTGCTAAAACTATAAAAATAATTGCAATCGCTCTCGCAATATCAATATACTTAATTCTTTCTTTTTTCATAGTAAAAAACTCCTTTATTATGTAATATTATTCAGCACCTTCTTTCTTTAAAACAACTATAAATGTTTTAAAGAATATTTTAATATCCATTCTTAACCCTGCATGATCTGAATAATATTTTTCAAGTTGTAGTCTTTTCTTAAATGTTGTATTTGATCTACCTTCAACTTGCCAATAACCTGTTAATCCTGGTTTAGTTTTAATTATATCTTTATAATATGATCCCATATCTTTCTTTTCTCTTGGTAAATAAGGTCTATTTCCTATTAAAGACATATCTCCCATAAAAACATTTAACATTTGAGGTAATTCATCTAAACTAGATTTTCTTAAAAATTTACCTATTTTAGTAATTCTAGGATCGTTTTTTAATTTTTTATTTTCTTCATATTCTAATCGTAATTCTTCATTTTCTTCTAATAATTTAAATAATACTTCATCTGCATTAGGAACCATTGTTCTAAATTTAACAAATTTAAATTCTTGTCCATTTTTACCAATTCTTTTTTGCGTAAACATTACTTTACCACGGTCACCTGATATAAGATAAGCAATCTTTACTATTAGAATTAAAGGTATTAAGAAGATTACTCCAACTAATCCAATATAAACATCAAATGTTCTTTTAATAGCAAGATATAAATTTTTCTTTATACCTGTTCTAACCCAACCATGATTTAATTCTATTGCTTGATTCATAATTATCTCTCCCCCAAGAATTATATTTAAATAATATAATCTTTTATTTTTTTCATTTTATCTATTAAAGATTTTCAATTTCTTTTTATCTTGTATTATTTCATAAGGTTTAATTTCTTTATTTTTAATAACACTTTCAATATTTTTATCAGTTAATTCTAATACCATATTTTTATCATTTAGTATTTCCATTAACTTAGTTTTAATATCTCTATTATAAGCATTATGATAATCTTTATGAATATCACTTCCCATAAAAGATATTAAATGAAGTTTTAATAATTTTTCTAACTTCTCTTGTGTTTTTTTACCATATCCCCCAAATAAACTTTCTATATTACCTTGGAATAATACTCCTTTATTACTCCATTTAATATAATCTTTTTCATTATAGTCCATATATCTTTCAGGATGAGGAATAATAGGAATATATCCATCTTCCATCAAATCATTAAATAAATCATCAAGATAATTTAGTCTTCCTGTAAATGAAAGTTCTAACAATAAATATCTACTACCATTTAATGATGTTATTTGATCTGTTTCTAAATAATAATATAAATCATCATCAACTGTTATTTCATTACCTAAATAAATATTAATATTTAAATTATTATTATTTATCTCTTCTTGTAATTTATTAAACAATTCTTTTTTTGTTTTATTATTGGCAACAAATCCTTGTCTTTTTCTATAATGAGGAGTAAGTATTATATCTGTATATCCATTATTAATAGCATTTTTAATAATATTTATACTTTCTTTTATACTTTCTGATCCATCATCTATAGAATATAATATATGACTATGAATATCTTTCATTATTCATCCCTGTAATAATGTCCATAGTAGTAATATTTATCAGTTTGTTCTTCTGTTTCATTTAAAATGATACCAGCTAATTTAACATCCATTTTATCTAGTTCAGCTTTAGACTTTTCAAGAACTTCCATACTTGCTCTTTGACAATTAGCAACAAGAACGCATCTATCTGACTTTTTAGCTACAACAAATGCATCATTTAATCCAACAATAGGTGGACAATCCAAAATAATAATTTTATAATCATTTCTTAATTCTCCAAGTAATTCTTCAAAACGATTACTTGAAAGTAATTCAGATGGATTAGGTGGATATGATCCAGATATCACAACATCTAAGTCTTTAACTTCTGTTTTATTAATAAAACTTTTATATTCATGTTTCCAATTTTTATTAATTAATAAATCTGATAATCCTTTTACTTCAGGTGGTATATTAAATATCTTTTTTAATCTTCCTTTACGAAGATCACAATCAACTAATAAT
This sequence comes from uncultured Clostridia bacterium, assembly GCA_947168405.1. GTDB lineage: Bacteria > Bacillota_I > Bacilli_A > RF39 > UBA660 > RUG591. Next base: position 1,543 of record CAMVLU010000095.1, on the reverse strand, counting down.
ACTTTTTCATCTGCTTGAGCAAATGCTCCTGCAAGATTAGCTGATATAAAACTTTTTCCTTCTCCTGGAATAGATGATGTAATCATTATTACTTTCATATCATCATCAAGGTTTGAAAACATTAAGTTTGTTCTAGTTTTTTTAATTTCTTCACCAAATGATGAATTTGGTCTTTCTATAACAACTAACTCTTTCATCTTCTACCTCTCTTTCCAGAACCAACATGAGGAATCATTCCTATAACAGCAACGCCAAGTTTCTTTTCAACATCTTCAGAAGATTTAATACTTGTATCAAAGTAATAAAGAATAAATAATAACATAACTGAAATAGCAATTCCACCTACAAATGAAATTCCTAAAGTCTTAACAACATTAATATTATATGGTTTACTTTGAACTTCAGCTTTATCTATAATGGTAACATTCTCTAAATGATAAATATCACTTACTTCTTCTTTAAATACTTCAGCAACAGCATTAGCTATATTAGCAGCACGTTCAGGATCTTCATCAGATACACTTATTTTAATAATTTCTGTATCACTTACATTAGAAACACTAACATGACTATTTAGTTGTCCATATGTATAAGATAATGTTAATTTATCAATTACTTGATTTAAGACTTTTTTACTCTTAACAATTTGAGTATATGTAGAAACTAATTTTTGATTAAGTACTACATCACTTTGAGTAATTGTTTGACTATTATTATCTGAACTCTTATTAACAAGAATAACTGTTGTATCTCCTTTATAAAGAGGTGTTCTAACAAACATTACATAAACAAATCCTATAACTAAAAATAAAAATGTTATTGCTAAAATAATTGAATATCTTTTCAAAAAATAAGAAAATAATTCCTTTAAATCTACTTCTTCCATTAACTTCTTTCCTTTCTATTCATTTGTGACTCCCTTTCCATCACTACTGATAATAATATCACAAAAATCATATTTTGAAAAGAGAAATATAGTATTTTTTTAAATTTATTTAATTTTTTTTCAAAATTAATGATTTTCCTTATTTATCAATGCATACATAATGATTATATGTTTAAAAAAACAAAATATTAATATTTCAAAAATAATACATTTATTTATTGCATTAAATATTATTTTATGATACTATTAATTTGGTGGTAAAATTTGTTCAAATATACTTTGAGCTTTTTACTATTTTTTTATAGGAGAAATATATGGAATTAAAAGTTGATGATCAAATAATAAATTATATTAAAATTAATAATGAAGATTATATATCTATAACAGATATGTTAAAATCAAAAGATGGTATTTTTTTTGTAACCGATTGACTTAGAAACAGAAATACAATAGAATTTTTAGGTATTTGGGAAGAATTACATAATCCAACTTTTAATTATGGCGAATTCGCCATAATTAAAAGTCAAGCAGGATTAAATAATTACAAAATAAGTGTTAAAGAATGGGTAGAAAAAACAAATGCTATTGGAATAACATCAACAAGAGACTTGCTAACCATTGTCAAGTCTTTTTTTAATTTTTTCAATTTTTTTGTAT
>CAMVLU010000094.1 GCA_947168405.1 uncultured Clostridia bacterium | reverse complement strand
ATAATAGAAAGTCTAAATTGGCTGCTGGTCTATTGGGATTATTTTTAGGTTCTTTAGGAGTACACAATTTTTATTTAGGATATAATGATAAAGCAGTTGCTCAATTATTATTAACATTAATAGGATGGATTCTTTGTGGTCTTGGACCTATTGTTGCTAGTATATGGGGATTTGTTGAAGGAATTATGATTTTAGCTGGAAATATTAATGCTGATGCTAATGGAATGCCTTTAAAGGATTAGAAATTATTTTTATTGTATATTTGTTAGACATTTAATTATTATTAAACCTTGTTTATACAGGGTTTTATTAATATGGAAGGAAGTATTTTATGAAAGAATCAATTAGTATTAATGAATTAAGAGAACTACTTGATAAAATTTTAACTTTAAGAAATATACCAGCTAAATATAAGAATTTTATTATAGAAGACTATATAACTGCTGAATTACAAGATAAAAAGACTCATGGTATTGCTAAAGTATTATTATTAGATGAAGCTCTTAGACAAAAAGAAAATGATATAGAATTAGTAAAAGAATTTGGTAATTATGCATTATATGATGGTCATAAGGAATTAGGTCATATTGCAGCTCTAACTTGCATAAATAAAGTTATTGAATTAGCTAAAAAACATGGTAATGGTATTGTTGCTTTAAGAAATGCTAGTAGATATGGTAGATTAAAACCTTTTGCTAAAATTATTGCTGATAATAATTTAATTGGAATTGTTATGAATAATGCTGGTCCAGCTGCTGTTACGGCATATGGGGGAATTACTCCAATATTAGGTACTAATCCAATTTGTTTTGCATTTCCAGGTGATGATGATTCATATTTATTTGATTTCAGTACTAGTAAAAAAGTATGGGGAGAAATAAGACAATCTAAATTATCAAATAAGGATTTGCCTGAAGAGTGTTTTTTGGATAATGATGGACATTTTACAAATGATCCAGACAAAGCTGATTCCGTAATTCCATTTGGGGAAAATAAAGGTTTTGCTTTATGTCTTGCAATTGAAATGTTAGCAGGTGCATTTACAGGTTCAAAAGTAGGTCTAGAAGTAGATAATGAATATGATTTGGGTTTTATTTTTATAGCATTTTCTCCTGATATGTTTACAGACATAGGTGAATTTAAAAACAAATTAAAAGTATTAGAAAATGAAATAAAAAGTTCTACTAAGAATGATTATACAGATAAAATATATATACCTGGAGAAGTTTCAAAAGAAAAAGAAGAAAAAATAATTAAAAAAGGAAAAGTAGAAGTTGCTTCTGAAACGTTATATAGGCTAAAAAAAATGGCTATCTCAATGGATGGTGGCATAGAAAGTAACAATAAGATGAATTAGGCTATATGGAGACTTGAAAACTTGATTTTTTTGGTAAAATATGGTATAATGTAATCATGAGATGGGAAATAATAAGTTAATATTATTCCTAACATTGTATTATATAATTGCTTTTTTAAGTAAAATATGATATACTCTAGTTACTAAAAGAAGGACTTTAATAAGGTAATATTAATTGTTCTTCTTTTTTTTGTTGCTTTTTTTAATTAAAGTGTTAAAATGTATATGGTGATTTTATGGATATAATAAAAAGAAAGATACATAATATATTTAAATGGAGTTATAAAGATTTTTTTAAAGCAATTATTGGAACTTTATTATTTTCAATCGCAATTAATTTATTTATAGTTCCTAATCATCTATATAATGGAGGTATTTTGGGTATTTCTCAATTACTTAGAAGTTTAATAGTTAAATTATTTGATTTTAATTCTTCTAGAGATATTTCTGGTATTATTAATTTTATTTTGAATATTCCATTATTTTTTTTAGCATATAAATATATTAGTAAAACTTTTTTTAGAAGAACATTAGTATGTTTATTATTTCAAACTATATTTTTAACTATAATTCCAACTCCTGATAAACCATTACTTGATGAATTAATTACTTGTGTTTTAATTGGTGGAATAATAGGTGGTTTTGGTGGAGGAATGATTCTTTCTGCATCTGGATCTAGTGGTGGAACTGATATAATTGGAATTGTATTATCTATGAAAAGTAGACGTTTGTCAGTTGGAAAGATTGGTCTTGGTATTAATATTATTATTTATACAATATGTGGTTTATTATTTGGGGTACCTATTGCTTTATATTCAATAATATATTCTGCAATTTATAATGTTATAGTCGATAATACTCATGAACAAAATATTTGTGGATATGTGATGATATTTACTAAAACTTTTCCAGATAAGATTATTAAATTTATTAAAACAGATTTAGATAGAGATGCTACTTACTGGGAGGGTACTGGAGGATATAATTCTTCTAAAACTTATATTTGTTATGCAGCATTATCTAAATATGAAGTACAAAGATTAGAAAGACATTTAAATGAATTAGATAAAGATGCTTTTATGATTAAAAATGAAGGTATTTCTATAGATGGTAACTTTAAAAAATATTTAACATAATAATAATAGTTTTTTAAAAATAATAATATAAATATATTAAAATCAGATAATTATTTATTTGATTTTTTATTTTTAATGATTTTACATTTAATTAATAATTAGATATTATACTGAATATGATTTTTTTAATTATTATTTTAAGTTTAATTGTTTTATTTATATATTGTTGTTTAGTTATATCTTCTAGATCAGATGAATAGGATTGTTTATTAATTTACAATTATTTTATTTTATTTTGTATATAATTTTAACTTTTATGTTAAAATTTATTATGGTGATCATATGAAAAAGTTTTATTCATTTGTTATATTATTACTTTTATTTATTCCTATATCAGTAAATGGTTTAGTTAAGCCTTCTCAATATAAGTATGTTACTGATGATGCTAATATAATGAGTGAAGAACTTATTAATTATATTTCTATTTATTCTAAATTTCTTAAAGATAAAATGGATATTAGTTACTATGTAGTTTCTGTTAAAAATATTGAAGACTATGATTTGGAATCTTATTCTGAGTATGTATTTAATAGTTTTAATATTGGTAGTAGGGGAATTCTTATATTTATTTCCAAAGAAGATAGAAAAATTAGAGTAGATATTGGATATGAGTTAGAAGATGCTCTTTCTTCTGAATTACTTGATAGATATATTGATATATATATGATGCCTTATTTAAAAAATGGTAATTGGAATGATGGTATTAAAAATGGTTATTCTGCTTTTTATAAAGAAATTTGCAATTATTATAATGTTGATTCTTCTGAATTAGTTGTAGAAGATGCTAGATATTTAACCTCTAATTATAAGCCATATATTATTTTGGCAATTATTTTTATTAATTCACTTATTTCTTATGTGTTTACTTCATTTTTTATGAGATTTTATAGAAATAAAGAAAAAGATAAAAATAAAACTAAAGATATGATTTTATTTATTATTTGTTTAATTATAAATATTTTATTGTTTTATTTAGCATATATATTGTTACCATTATCAGTAATTATTATTTTATTATTTGAGTTACTAGCAATTAAAACTAATTATGATAAAAACTTTAAAAAGATGAAAAAAAAATAGTAATTTAATTGTTACTATTTTTTTGTGTGTGTTATAATGTATTATAGTAGGTGATTGTATGAAAAATAAAAAAGGGTTTACATTAGTTGAATTACTAGTAGTAATGGTTATTTTTGGTATTATTATAGGTCTAACCAAGCCCTTATGACAAAAATGCAGAAATATCGAATTGAAAAGGAATTTAAAAGGAAAACATTTGATACAAATCCTTTAAAAAGATGTAATTATGTACATAAAATAGTTAGGTTTCATGCCTATCTAGTTATTTAAAATTGGAAGATGATATTTGTTCATCTTCCTTATTTTTTTTGAAGGAGGGATTTGTATGAGTGAGTTTAGGGTTTTCAAAAATGGAGATTTTACAGTTATGAGTAATTATCATCTAAAAGATAAGGAACTCTCTTTGAAAGCAACTGGATTATTGAGCAAGATGCTAAGTTTACCAGATGACTGGGATTATTCACTAGCAGGATTGGTTGCTCTAACAAAAGATGGACAAGATTCAGTTAAGAGTACACTCAATGAGTTAAAAGCTCGTAATTATGTTGAAATAGTCAAATACAGGACTAAAAAAGGAACGTTTCAGTATAATTATCTTATTTTTGAAAATCCCTCTATAAAGGCCTTAAAAATGCGTAATCAACCAGAGGGGGATTTTCCACCACTGGTTGAACCAACGTTGGAAGAACCAAAGGTGGAGAAACCCATGCAATATAATATTAAAGAATTTAATATTAATAATAAAGATATAAAAGATAAAAAAGATATAGAACATTCAATTTTTACAAATGAACTTATTAATTTAAAATATCTGAGTAAGGAAGAAACTAAGAATTGTTATGTACTAGATGATTTTTTTGAAAATGATTTAAACAATTATTCTTCAGGAGAAATATTTATAGCACTTGAATATATTGCAACGTTAGTTATTAATAAAAAATTTACTGATGATGAAGGTAAACCAATAGAAGATAAGGTTAAGTATTTTAAAACTTCAATAAAA
>CAMVLU010000093.1 GCA_947168405.1 uncultured Clostridia bacterium | reverse complement strand
TTAACAATTAAAGCCATAACAATAATTGCTAAAAGTGATGAAATACTAAAATATGGTTTTAATACAGTTTCTAGTGCGATCATTCCGAATGATAAGCCTAACATAAATATCACATTTATAACTTTATTCATCTTTAATTTATTAATTATTAAAACTATTAACATGCCTACCAGAATTCCAAGAGCAATACCACTTATTATACTTAAAGGTATTTGCCCTATTGTCCATGCATCAAAATTAGCAGTAGCAACTAAATTTTTAAAAGAATAGAATAATACAATTACAAAAATGTCATCACATGAAGCACCTGCCATTATTAACTCGGGTACATTATGCTCTTTTCCATACCCTTCATCCATTAGCTTTATCATTCTAGGAACAACTACTGCAGGTGATACTGCAGCAAGTACTGAACCTAATAATAAAGCTTCTAAATATGAAATACCTAAAAACATTGGTGCGAATATTGTAATACCAATTATTTCAAAACATGCTGGCAAAAAACACATTAATATAGCTGGTCTACCTATCTTTTTTAAATTATTAATATCTAAAGATAATCCACTTCTAGTTAATATAATAACTAAAGCAATTTGTCTTAAATAAGATGATATGTTTATTAGTGTATCATCTACAATATTTAATACTGATGGACCTATTAATATTCCTAATATAATATACCATACAAGCTTTGGTAATTTTATTTTTTCAAAAATAAATCCACCTAATATTCCACAAGTAAAAATAATAAATAAAGATAAAAATATATTCATAATTCCTCCTTAAATCATTAAAAAAAGCTGATTTATCCATGACAAAAAAATCATAGACGTCATCAGCTTAAATAAGCGGTTTAGCAATTTTGCAAGGGAGACAATCATTCCCTACAAAAGTAATTATACTATTAAATTAAATAATAATAAATACTTGATTTAAACTTTTATTAAAAGTAAAAGAAAAAAGGCTTAATACCAAATTGTATTAAACCTACTTGTTCTATAATGTCTTCATAAGAAAATTTTAATACAAAATCTGAAAGTTACTATTTTATATCAATATCATCAGAAATAAATGGAAATTTTGCTTTAAGGAAAAAGCGATATTCCGGATGATTGCTGGCATTTTTATATTCTTCTTTAATTGTATTAATTAACCATTCTTTCTTTTTAGCAGTCATTTCATCATATCTTATAATTGTAATTAATCCAGCTTTTTCCGCCTTCATTATTTCTTCATAAGCATCTTCTACATATTTAAACCCATCAACTTTGACTGGTTCACTAGAAGTAACAGCATCAGGTATATTAATTTCAAAACCAGAATCAATGACATTTTTCACTTGATAAATGTATCCAGAAACATTTTTATAAGTACTTTCTAAAGCATTGGGATAATATTCTTCTATAACCAACTTACCATCCCTATTAAAGCCATAAGGCCCCCACTTTTCATAGTTTCCATCATTCTTAAATCCTTCTTCTTTACAATATTTCTCAATTGCATTTGAAAGGTATACCAAAACATTTTCTCTTTTCTTAGAAAAATAAATTAACGGTATATTGTGATTGGAAACTCGAGGTTCTAAAATAGTAATATCTTTTGTTTGTGAAGCATGGTAATAAATTACATTTTTCACTTTTTAAACACCGCCATATAATAAATTTTAAAAATTTAAAATAAATCAGAGTGAGAACCCGTCCTAAATAAAAACAGTTCTAATTCTTCATCATCAATAGTATAAACTAATAACCAATCAGGCTTTATGGCATTCTCTAAAATCAGAATAATCTCCAGATAAAGCATGATCATGATATTTTTCATCTAATACTTCTTGATTTGCAAGTTTGTTAACAACTTCTTCTAACGCAGATAGATCCAGATTTCTTTTCTTTGCTAATCTTAAATCTTTCAAAAATCTATTTGATCTAACAATAGTTAACATTTAAATTTCTTCCAATATGTCTTTAAAAGAGCCATATCTTTTATATTTATCTTTGTTTTCTTTCATTTCTTCATATTCATCTAAAGCAGCCTTAGTTATTTTATTAGGTATTTCTCTTTTTATTTCAAAAGGAATTTTTTGTTCTCTAACAGATTGTTTTAAAAACAAAGTAATGGCAGTAGATAAATCTAATCCAAAATCATTAAATAAAGATACTGCATCTTTCTTCAAATCTGCATCTATTGATATATTAGTATTAATTTTAGCCATAATATCAACCCCTTCTATTTATATTATACACATATTATACACACTTTCAACACATTATATCCCAAAAATACGAAAAGCTGTATAAAAAGTATCCGACTATAAGAAAAATATCCGAATAGATATCTACTGTATCCGAGTTAAGCTATGGTATCCGACTTAAATTGATAAAAATAAGAAAAGCACCAAAAATCAATATAAATTAATCAATAATTGGTGCTTATTCATTTTCAATATTCAAATAATGGCTTAATTACGCCACTTTCCCCATTTTATATAAAAATAAAAGCCTTGACACTGTTGTATCAAAGCTATTGTTCTTAGATGGCTAAGATGACCTATTTTAATACAAACTGCACCCCTAACTCATTTTTTGCACCATTTTAGTCGTTTTTACACCCCTAAAAGCAAAAAAATAAAACCATCTTATGATGGCTTTATATTTCTTAATTTTTTTTATTTTTTTCTTAATAATTTATTTATATTTACCAATAAATTATCTAATTTGATATTTTTAGGACATATATCAATACAAGCTAAAGCTTTACCACAGCCTGAAAAGATTTTTTCTTTATAATTTTTAATTAATTCTTTTTTAGTTTCAATATCACATTCTGAAATTATTTTAGTTGTTAAAGATATATTTGAAGGTCCTAAAAATTTTGAATTTTGAATATAATTTGGACAAACCTCTAAACATAATCCACATAAAATACATTCACTTGATCGATATACTAAATCATTATTTTTATCATTTAATTTAGCTTCTTCATTTAGCCATAAATTTAATGTTTTTAAATTATTATAAAGTATTGATCTATCTACTATTAAATCTACAATTGTATTAAATTTTCTTAATGGTTCAATATAGATATTATTCTTTTTATAATCTTTTAATTTTGCTTGGCATAAAAGACGAGGATAATTATTAATAACTGCTGAACAAGCTCCACACTTCTTTTGATTACAAGAATATTCTAATTCTATTTTAGCATCATATAATTCATTAATATCTAAAATAACATTTAAAAGTGTTTTATTTAAATCATCAGTTTCGTAATCAAATGATTCTTCATATTTATTTATATCATTTAATTTTTGTCTTAATATTGTAATTTTATATTTCATAAGCTACCTATTTGTTATAATAACATCTTTATCAAATGAAGCTATCGTTTGTTTTGGTTTATCATTTTTTATTTGATAATCATTACGATAATGAGCTCCACGACATTCACATCTATTTAAAGCACTTAAAATAAATGCTTTAGCTAAATTAAGATGTTCTATATCAATTTCCTTTAATTCATCTAATTTTTTTAATCCATCTTTTAATATTTTTTCATCTCTTACGATTCCTAATGAATTAATTAAAATATCAACTAATTCTTTATTTTTATATTTATTTAATAATCTTTTATTGTAATTAATTACATCAAATTCATTATTTTCTATATCTTCTAAAGCTAAATTATTTCCAACAACATAACCACCAACTAAAGCTCCTAATATAGAATTACCACCTAATCTATTAGCCCCATGATAAATTGATGCACATTCTCCTATAGCATATAAACTATCAATATTTGTCTTATGATTAATATCTACATCAATTCCACCCATAAAATAATGAATACCTGGTGTAATTGGAATATATTCTTTTATTGGATCTAAATTAGTATATTTTATTATTTCATCTCTCAAATCTGATAATTTATTTTTCCATGTTTTTATATTAATTGATGTCATATCTAAATATATTTCATTTTTATAATTTGAATCATTAATCATATAATATTCTTCTCTTGATACAACATCCCTTGGCATTAAATTTTTTAATTCAGGATATTTATCTTCCATAAAATAATATTTATTATTAAATTTATCAAAAACAAATAATCTTCCACCTTCACCTCTTGCAGCTTCAGAAACTAATAATCTTTTAACACCAATATTTATAGTTGTAGGATGATATTGAATCATTTCTAAATTCTTCATCTTTAAACCTTTAGAAAATAATATTGCTTGTAAATTAGCATTATTTAAAGCACTACCTGTATAATTTTTATCAAACATTCCATTTAATCCACCTATCGCAAGTACACAAGTACCGCTGAATTTCATAAATTCATTAGAATATTCATCTTTGATAACTATATATTTTAACTTATTATTTTCTATTTCCATATCAACACATTGATGATGTGAATAACGATTAATTATGCCTTTCATTTCATATTTTCTAGCTTCATCAATTAAAGATGTCATAATCATTTTACCAGTTGAAGTTTTAGAAAAAGCTGTTCTTTTTTTCTTTTGTCCACCAAAATTTCTTAAAACCAATTGATTATTTTCTCTATTAAAAGGAACACCTA
>CAMVLU010000092.1 GCA_947168405.1 uncultured Clostridia bacterium | reverse complement strand
CTAAGATTTTTCTTTACATACTATTGACAAAAAATACAGATATGATAAAATTATATTAGCGATACTAAAGGAGGTATTGATATGGAAGAATTAAATAAATTACTAAAAGAATTAGGTATTTCAAAGGTAAAACTAGCTAAGTTTCTTGGGGTATCAAGACAAATGATTTACAATTATTTAGAATTAGATAGTGTAAATAGTTGGCCAAAGGATAAGAAAGTATTATTATTTAATCTATTAGGTATTAAATCATATGATGAAATGAAAGATATTAAAGTGACTACTGATTATATAATGGATGTTGAAGTAAGACTTAATACTGCGAATGACAAAATTAAAGTTACAGATGATCCTCTAAATGGCCTAGATGGTAAGAAAAAAGAATTATTATCTAGAATAATTGATACAATACGCGAATATGTTGAAGATGATGATACCGATACAGGTTACAAAGTAGGGGAGTATCTATTCCATTTTATACAATCACTTAATAATAATGATGAGCTTAAATATTTACTTGGATATATAGTTAAAGAAACTGGTTACGTAAAACCTAATGATTTTATTTTTAATGAAGATAAACAGTATATATTTGAAAGTATAATGTTTTCCGCTATGGCACTTTATCATAGTGGAAAATCTTCTAAAAGTCGTTTAATTGAAGCCCACAGAAGATTTGAAACACAAATTAATAATAAAATTGAAGAAAAAATGAGTCGTACTATGGAACTTAATAATATTAAACAACAGGCTTTAAAAGAACTTGGTTTTACGGAAATCAATGATGATAATATATCACAAGTATTTGCTAAAATTGCAGAAATTCAATCTAGAAAAACTGCATTTAAATAATTATTTACTTAAAAATTACTACACTTCCCCTATTCTATAATTTTTAATAAAAATAGGGGAGTTTTATTAAAATATTGTTACTATAATTTATTAAGATTTATTTGAAAGATGAATAGTTATTCACTAAAGTTATTTTAATTTTTTAAGAATAAATTATATATAATTAAAATAGTAAATAAATATAAAAGAAATATAAATTATTTTTAATATCTATAAATTAAATTATCTGAATAAATCATATGTGATTAAAATATATTGTTATTATCTAAAATACTATAATATACTTATATATGGTTTAAACAAACAATTATTCATCTATTTTAGCAAAATACAAATATCCTATAATGTATATTATGTTAACTTCTGTAAATTATAAAAATATTATGTTAGGAGTATGTTTTATATGAAAAAACGAATACTATATTTAGATATAATAAAAGTACTTGCTCTACTATTTGTTATATTTAATCATTGTGATGATATATTAATATCTAGCTATATGTATATTAGAATTATTCATAATAGTCTATTCTACCTCTCTAAATCAGCAGTTCCTTTGTTTTTAATGGTATCTGGAGCGTTATTAATGGATAAAAATGATTCTATATCTAAAATATTTAGAAGAATAATTAGAGTATTAATTCCACTTATAATAATAACAATTATATGGACTATTACTCATGCTAAAAATATTAATATATTATGTATGATGGATCCTTTTAATGTTAATTATTTTCCTTATTGGTTATGGTATTTACAAGCAATAATTCTTGTATATATATTAATGCCTCTAATTAGAAAAGTTACATCAAAATACAAAAAGAGTAGTATAGAGTGGAAAAAGTATAAAACAGTAATTATCACACTCCCTACCCTATTTTCTATAGCATTTACAATTTATAATATAATATTTAAGAAAGATATGATAATTATCACTAACCTACTTCCTATGCCTATATTATATTTTATATATGGATATATTCTTTCTAAAGAAAAAATCAGTAAAAAAGTTAAAAATATAAGTATTATTGCATTATTTTTTACACTCACAATACCTACATTTATTGCAACAAAATTAATGTTATTAAAACAATCATATTTCTTTTTAGATGATTATCGTAACATATATACTTTTATAATAACCACTTCCCTATTCATTATAATTAAATATTATTTTGAAAATTATAACAAGGGAAACAAGTTTACTAAAATAATTACTCATTTAAGTAATAATTCTTATGGAATATATTTACTACATGTATTTGTAATTGAATTCTTACTTAGTACTTCATTTATGAAGGAATTAATTGAATTTAATAAGCTAGAAGCAACATTTATACTTATTATTCTAGTAGTTATTATACTCGATATAATAGTATCTATACTAAAGCATATTCCAGGTATAAAAAACATATTATAGTAAATAATATAATTGGGTGATAAAATGAAAAAGAATAAAACAAATAAATCTAGCAATAAGATGAATAAACAAATGAATTCTAACTCAACTGAAAAACAGATGAATAAGAGTTCACAAAGTTCTCGTTCAGAAGATTGTAGATAATTACCCAAAGAAAAAGAAACTGCTTATGTTTCTTTTTTAGTATCTTCTACCTCTTTTAAAATGCTTTTTATAATGAGATTTAGCTTTTATACCTGATGAATTATTTTCATTACTATATATACTAGAATTTTCGTTTAGTATACTCATATCTTGAACATCGATTCCTTCATTTTTTAAAAAATTTAAATATTCAGTATTATTACCAAATTTAAGTTTCTTTATTTCTTCTATATTAAAACTAATTATTTGCATATATGTATGAATATCAATTTGCATCTCATTAACTTTTCTAGCAGTCATTATATCAGTTATTTGTGATAATGATACTACAATATCATAATATTTTTTAACTATTAATAATCTTTCTATTTCTATTTCTGTTAAATTTTTTGCTTTTTTATTTAGTGTTATATCAAAATTCCAATTATCAGGAATATATTCTAATAATTTTTTATAATATATTGCTGTAGTTAATTTTAATCTTTTTGTTTTAATTAATTTTTCATCCACCATATTTACTTACCTTCTTTCTTATATTGTTCTAATGCTTTAGATATTTGATCAGGACAAGATGTATTTCTAAATCCACACTTTATTCCTTTTAATTTATCTATTATATAATCAATATCATTACCTATACATAAACTTCTAATACCTAGTGAATTACCAGGACATCCTCCTATAGTTCTCATATTCTTTATAATGTTATTCTCTATATCAAATTCCATATTAGATGCACAAACACCAGTTGGTTTATAATTATACTTCATAAAACTTCCTCCTAATCTCCATGTGGATGATAACTTTCAAATGTATTTTTTAATTTTTCTGTTGAAACATGCGTATATATCTGAGTTGTTGATATATCACTATGTCCAAGTAATTCTTGAATTGTTCTTAAATCCGCACCATTATTAAGCATGTGGGTTGCAAATGAATGTCTTAATGTATGTGGCGACATATCTTTTTTTATATTATTATCACGAGCTAATTTCTTTATAATTTTGAAAAATCCTTGTCTAGTCATTTTCTTACCATGATTATTTAAAAATAAGTAATCATTTACCTCTCTTTTTATAAATGTATCTCTAATAGATAAATAACTATTTAAAGCATTAGTTGCATACTCTCCAATAGGAATAATTCGCTCTTTACTCCCCTTCCCCATTGTTCTAACTATATTATCAGTAGTATCTACATCATAAGTTTTAAGATTAACCAGTTCAGATACACGAAGCCCAGATGCATATATTAATTCAAGCATTGCTTTATTACGAATAGAATAATTATCAGTTATTTTAATATCTAGTATTCTATTAATCTCATCTATTGTAAGAACATCAGGTAACTTCTTAGATAATTTAATAGATGTAATATTATCCATTGGATTAGTTTTAACATACTTACTTATTATTAAGAACTTATAAAATGAACGAAGTGTAGATGTATTACGAGCAATAGAACGTTCATTATGCTTATTATCTTTTAAATACCTAAGATAATCTTTAATATCATTATCATTAATGCTATTAATATTCTTATTAACACATTTATCAAACATAACTAAGTCATTTCTATATGAATCAATAGTATTTTTACTATAATTTTTATCAATAAGTAAATAAGTACAAAATTCATTAATTAAATCATCTAACATAATATCACCATTAAATATATTTTAGCACATAATAAATCATTTTATAAGTATTTTATTCACTTCATTATTTTTAATATTGCTTTGTAGTAATTTTCTCTCATTTTCATCAATTGGAAGACCATAAAATGCCTTTTTAATAGGACATAACCCGCTGTATTCTTGAATAATTATATCGTTTAAATCAGAATTATAAGTATAAATTCTTTCGTGATTTAGAATTTGATTTTGTATTGATATAAAATGTTCTAATGATGAATTATTGTTATAGTATCCTAATAAAAGAGCCTTATATTTCATTAATTTCAAATATTCAATTATAAGACTATTATCTGAAAAAATTGAGAATATATTTGTTAATTTAATATAACTTTTTATCTCTGCAAATCTTTCTAATGGATTGCACATATAAAAATAAGGATTATATCGATTATTGTTATAGTATATTTCTGATATTAGAGATCTTTTTTCACTAGGGATATCCTCTTTTTTGTAAAAGCTGTGTTCAACTTTATGACTGATGGAGTAAAAAGTGTGATATAATAGATATAGCCAAACAAAATATGTAGGAAGGAAGATATC
>CAMVLU010000091.1 GCA_947168405.1 uncultured Clostridia bacterium | reverse complement strand
TTTACTGACATTTTCAAAAAACTAACTATACTGACATTATCATAAAATTATTACAGTAATTTTTGCATATAGGTTTGACAAAACAATGATTTTTTGTTATAATTTGTTTGTATTAAATGAGCAATGACTCATATAATATTAATGAATAAATTTGTTTATTCAATTAAAAGTGGTTCTCACAACCAGTTCAAAAGTGAATAATAAAGCAGTTCTCACAACTGGTCAAAAGTGATAATAAAGTGGTTCTCACAACTGGTCAAAAGTGATAATAAAGTGGTTCTCACAACCAGTTCAAAAGTGAAATTAAAAGGAAGAGTTATTTTCATAAGAAGATAACTCTTTAGTTTTAAGAGGAGATGGTAATATATGGAATGGTATGCAATAGATAAGAATTATGTTAATTATTAAAAAAAATACGATGATTTTGTTCCTAATATAGATTATAAAAATAAGATTAAATGTTTTTTAGGTGTAGTTTTAAAAACAGAAAATATTGATTATTTTGCACCTTTAACATCATATAAACCAAAGTTTATTAATATGAAAAATGATATGGATTTTTTTAAAATACAAGATAAAAATACTGGAAAAATATTTGGTGCTATTGATATTAATAATATGATACCAGTTATGCCTGATAATTATACTAAATTAACTTTTGATAATTTAGAATAATTTAGAGAGTTTAGTAATACTCGTGAGAAAAAAAGCTACTGGAAATTATTACAAAAAGAAGCATCATTATTAAATGAAAATGAAATATTGACAAATGCTAAAAAATTATATCATTTAAAAGAACAGCATCCAGAGAATAATATTGCTAAAAGATGTTGTAATTTTAAATTATTAGAAGAAAAATGTCTTGATTATAATAATGAATTATAAAAGAAATTATTATTAGAAAATAACTAAAAAAAGACATCTAATCTTATAGATTAAATGCCAAACCGCATAAGATAGGCATTCAGCATACGAAAACTGAATACTTCCTTTTTTTATTATATGCAAATTCCTTTGCTTACATAATAATATTATCATATAAAATAATATTTGTCAAAAGTATGTATATTATTTTTATTATTACTTATAATATAAATGGTACGAATGTACCAATCATATTTTTAAGATAGGTGATAAAATGAAAAAAGGTATGGTTATAGGACTTACTACTGCTACAATGGTTGGAGCAGGGTTGATGATTTATAATTTTGTGTTAAGTCCAAGAACAAAGAAAAAAATGATGTCTTTAGAAAAAGACATGTGTGATGATTTTGAAAATATGATGTCTGGAAAAATAGAGAGATAATTCTTTCTATTTTTTCTATACTTTGATATAATCATCTTAGGAGGATTTATGTTTAATATAGGAAGTAAAGAAGAATTAGATTTTGAAATTGATAAATTAGGGGTTAATACTTTAAGAGGTTTAGGAATTGATATGATTTATAATAAAAAATCAGGTCATCCTGGAATAGTTCTTGGTGCAGCTAGTATTATTTATACACTTTTTAAATATCATATGAATATAGATCTTGATAATTTAGATTTTATTAATCGTGATAGATTTATTTTATCAGCTGGTCATGGTGCACCACTTTTATATGGTATAGATTATTTTTTAGGACTTCTTGATATTGATGATTTAAAAAAATTAAGAACTATTAATTCAAAAACTCCAGGACATCCTGAAAAAGATATAACACCTATGGTTGAAGTAACAACTGGTCTATTAGGTCAAGGAGTTGCCAATGCTGTTGGAATTTCGTATGGAGAAAAGTATTTAAGAGAGTCTACTAATAAAACAATAGATTATTATACTTATGTTTTATGTGGGGATGGAGAATTAGAAGAAGGTATTACATATGAAGCATTAACACTTGCTGGAACATGGAATTTAAATAAATTAATTGTATTTGTTGATTTAAATAATAATACTTTAGATGGTAGTTTAGATTTATCTAGTCATGAAGATTTAAAGAAAAGATTTGAGAGTATTAATTTTAATATAATAGAAACAGATGATTCAGTTAAAAATATAAATGAGGCTATTATAAATGCTAAAAATTCTGATAAACCAAGTGTAATACTTGTTAAAACAAAAATAGGAGCATATTCAAGTTTAGAAGGAAATTTCAAAGCTCATGGTAGTATACCAGATGAAGAAGAGTTTTTTAAAATTAAAAATAATTTAGGATTAATTCCTACAACTTTTGAAGTATCAGAAGAAGTAATTAATTCTTTTAAAGAAAAAGTAAAAGAGAGAAGTAATATTATAAAAGAAGAATTTAATAAAAAATATGAATCACTTAAAAATAAAGAATTAATTGATAAACTTATTAATAAAGAAAATACTTATAATGTTTTAGATATAAAAGGTGAATATGAAGAAAAATCTTTAAGAGAACATACTGGTGATTTATTAAATAAAATTGCTAATGATTTTCCTTTAATATTATCTGGAAGTGCAGATTTATTTAGTTCTTGTAAAACTAAAATAGAAGATTCTAATAGAAATATTTATTTTGGTATAAGAGAACATGCTATGGGTGGAATATTAAATGGACTTGCAACAATTGGATTTAGACCATTTGGTAGTACTTTTTTAGCTTTTTCAGATTATTTAAGACCAAGTTTAAGAATGACTGCAATGATGAATTTAGGAGTAACTTATATTTTTACTAATGATTCTATAACTGTTGGAGAAGATGGACCAACTCACGAACCTATTGAACAATTACCATCTTTAGAATTAATTCCTAATTTAAAAATATATAGACCATATGATGTGAATGAATTAATTGGCTGTTTTAAAGATATATTAAAAGAAAATAAACCAAGTTGTTTAATAATACCAAGAAATAATAAAGAAATATCAATTAGTACTAGTTCAAAAGGAGTAGAATCAGGAATTTATGAAGTAATTAAAAATGATACAGATAATTATATTAATTTAATATCTAATGGAGAAGAATTAGGATTAGTTTTAAAAGTATCTAAAAATTTAAAAGAAATAGGTATTGATAATCGAGTATTTAGTATTCCATGTATTAAAAATATTAAAGCAGATATAGATTCTTTATGGAAAGGACATCTAACAATTGGAATTACTTTAGCAAGTGTTGAATATTTATATAAATTTACAAAAAATGTTATAGGAATTAATACATTTGGATTAAGTGGATCTAAAGAAGATGTTTTAGAAAATTTTGGATTTACAGAAGAATTATTACAAAGTAAAATATTGGAATATATAAATAAATAAAAATAACTAATAATAGTATTGTAGGAGTGATTTTATGTTTAAAAAACGACTACTAATACTTTTTTTATCATTAATTATACTTCCCTTAAATACTTTAGCTTATTCTAAAAATTTAATATTAGGTGGAGAAAATTTAGGTATTCATATTAAAAGTTCTGGAATACTTGTTGTAGGTTTTTATGATATTAATACGAAAAAAAGTGATTTACAAATAGGTGATAGAATTGTTTCTATAAATGATCAAAATGTCTCATCAATTGATGAAATGATTAATACGGTTAATGATGATCGAAATATTACTTCTTTAAAAATTGGTTATTTAAGAAATAATGAATTAAAAAATACTACTTTAAATTTAGTTAAAGATGATAATGGTGTATTTAAAACTGGTTTATATGTTAAAGATAGTATAACAGGAATTGGAACTTTAACTTTTATTGATCCAAGTAATAATATATATGGTGCTTTAGGACATGAAATGTTACATTGGCGAAGTGCATTGAAAAAAAGATAAATATAAGTTAAAGAAAACAAAAGTCGGAAGAATGGTAAAATTCAATAAATACAAGGGTTTAGAAAGAATTTAAACCTAAAAAAAGGAGAGAAAAATTTATGAAAATTTTACCAATTAGGACGAATAGTTTGTTCGGAAATATACCATTTATTTATCAAAAAAGGGTAAATAAATGGTCATTGAAGAAGATAAATGAAAAACTTAAATTTTTAATAATTGATGACAAAGACGGGCAACTCGGTATGTGTCCTTTGAGAAAAAATATACCAATAGTTGTGTATGAACCAGAACAAGTATATTTAAATGGAGGAAAAGTAGAAGTTCCATTAAATATACCAAATACAACAAATTTTATATTCGCTAAAAGAAATATTATGGGATTTAAAGATCGAATTACTACAGAGTTAATTAATACAAAGTGCAATTTGATAAATAGAAATTATTATGGTTTTACTGATGAGAATAAATATGATTATGTTGCTGCATGTCATAGTATTGATAGAGATTGTAATATTGAATATTCAATGGAATATAAAATTAACAAATTAAAAAGAAATGTTGTAGATAAAGGGTATTTATATTTAGAATATTATGTTGCTTTAAAAGAAGATGATTATGAAAATTATCCTGCCAATAAATATTTACGAAATAATGAGATATTAAATTATTTTGATGAAAATGAATGGACGATTATAACTAATGAAATCAAAATTATAAAAGATGATTTAACTCCTTTAAATAAAGAATTAAAGGATGTTGTCGTTGGGTATTTACATGTTAGAAAAACACCAACTCCTAGAAAAAAAGTGAAAAGGATAATAAAAAACACTTATACTTTTTATGATACTTATGAAGAAAAAGTTGTAAAGCATAGTTATATAATAAATGGGGTTATGCGATGAAAAAAATTAATTATACTGTTAAATGTAATAATGAAAATTTACAAAAAAATCTTCATAAAGATAAAAATTATATTTATAAAAAGT
>CAMVLU010000090.1 GCA_947168405.1 uncultured Clostridia bacterium | reverse complement strand
AAGTTATACAGCAAATTGGACAGCAACACCATATACAATAAGTTATACATTAAATGGAGGAAGTGCCACGAATCCAACAAGTTATACAATAGAATCAAATGCTATAACTTTAAATAATCCAACAAAAAAAGGGTATACATTTGCAGGATGGACAGGAAGTAATGGAACAACAAAGCAAACAAGTGTAAGTATAGCAAAAGGATCAACTGGAAATAAAAGTTATACAGCAAATTGGACAGCAACACCATATACAATAAGTTATACATTAAATAATGGAACAATATCTGGACAAAAAACTTCATATAATATTGAAACTAATAATTTTACTTTACCTAAACCTACTAGAAATGGATATACATTTGCAGGGTGGACTGGATCTAATTTGAACGAAAGAATTCTTAATGTAACAGTAAAAAAAGGAACCACTGGTAATTTATCATATACTGCCAATTGGAAACAAAATATAACAGAAAATAATTTTTATAAAAGTTTTACTTATAATAGTGAACCTGTACTTGTTGGTGTTGGGCAAGTCGGTTGGAGTAAAGATTCTGAGTTGTATTATGATATATATGTAAAAACAAGTGATAATAACATAGCTTTACCGACTTGGACAGCTGATGGAGGTCAAGACGATATTTCCTGGGCTCGCGTTTTTGATTGGTCTAAAACAATTGCAGGAGTTACCTTTAATAAGGCAGTTTCAATTTCTTATAGTAGTCATCCACCTTTGCCTGATGGAAGTATTTTTACACATGTATATTCAAATACTACTACTAATAATGGAATAGGTACACTTCCAGAATATAAACTATATAATAATATGATCTATAATGGAAATGGTGGAACAAACTTGTCTACTATAAGTTTAGCATTAGGGGAAACTGTTAATTTGTCTAGAACAACAACCAGAACCAATTATACTTTTTTAGGATGGTCGAATTCAACAAATGGAAATATTTATACAAGTTATATAACTGGAGTTAATAATCCTGGAGATAAAACATTCTATGCTCAATGGGTTAAAAATAGTAATTGATAGAAATAAGGGGTAATAAATGAAAAATAAATTTAATATTTGTATTATTATTTTAGTAATAATTATTATTTTAATAATTAGTGGTTTAAAAATATTTAGTAATCATAAAATTCCAAGTGAAATAGATAATTGGTATGGATTTACAACATTAATGATTAAGGAAAATGAAGCATTAAAAAATAGTAAAAATTATGTAAATTTTTATGGTAATAATAATTTATGGAAAAGGATTTCGCTTAAATTTAAATCAACTAATTCTAACAGTGAATTTAAAGTAGATTTACATGATATAAATAAATTAAATCCATATTTTATTATTCCAAATAATGTTAAAAGTAATCAAACTTATGAATTAAAAGAAATACTATTATATAGACATAATATAAAATATAATGAAGAACCAAAAAAATATGTGACAACACAAGGAAGTGATGTATATATTAATGTTGGTGAAAATAAATATATTTTTATAAAATAGGATAATAAATGGTTTATAAATATATTTAAATAATAATTCTAAAGAGGATTAATTTCTTCTTTTTTGTTTACAATTAATTTAAAAAAATGTAAAATGATTTTAGGAGGAAGTTATATGCCTGAATTACCAGAAGTAGAAACTGTTAGAAATGTATTAAAGAAAAATTTAATAGGTCTTAGTATAAAAAAAGTAGTTGTATTATATCCTAATATGATTAAAACTAATTTAAATGATTTTAAAAATAAATTAATAAATGAAAAGTTTATAGATATTAAAAGATATGGTAAATGGTTAGTATTTGAAACTAATAATTATTCTTTAGTTAGTCATTTAAGAATGGAAGGTAAATATTATTATACAGATAGAAATAATATAGAAAAACATGAACATGTTATATTTCATTTAAGTAATAATTATAATTTAATTTATAAAGATGTTCGTAAATTTGGAGTTATGTATTTAGTAGATAAGGGTAAACTATTTGTAGACACTCCATTAAAAGAATTAGGACTTGAACCTTTTGATAAAAAATTAGATGTTAATTATTTAAAAGAAAAATTTAAAAATAAAAATTTAAGTATCAAAACAGTATTACTTGATCAATCAATACTATCAGGACTTGGTAATATTTATGTTGATGAAGTATTATTTAAAAGTTCCATATCTCCATTTAAAAAAGCTAAAGATATAAATGAATTAGAGATTAAATTAATAATAGAGTCATCTAAAGAAATCCTTGAAAAAGCAATTAAATATGGAGGAACAACTATTAGAAGTTATACATCAAGTTTAGGAGTAACAGGTAGTTTCCAAGATTATTTAATGGTTCATACCAAGAAAATTTGTAATGTTTGTAATAGTTCTATAAAAATATCTAAAATAGGAGGAAGAAGTACTTATTATTGTCCTAAATGTCAAGGAGTTAAAGATGAGTAGAATAGTTGGAAGAGTAACAAGAAAAATATTTGAATCTGATAATAATTATATGGTTTTACTTGTGAAAATTAAAGAAACTGATTTAGATATAGATGTTAATAAAACAATAACTGTTACAGGATATTTTTATGATTTAGAACTTGATTTAGATTATTCTTTTGTTGGTAGTATGAAAACTCATAATAAATATGGAGTTCAATATCAAGTAGATAGTTATCAAAAAATAATACCAGAGGATAAAAATAGTATTGTAACTTTTTTTACAAGTGATCTATTTAAAGGAATTGGTGAAGGAAAAGCTTTAAAAATATATGAAGAACTTGGTGATAATGCAATTAATTTGATTAAAGAAGATCCTAATTGTTTGTTAAAAATTAAAAATTTAACAGAAAAAAATAGAAATACAATTATTAATAAATTAAAAGAATTAGATTCTTCAAGTGATACAATTATTTCTTTAACAGATATAGGCTTTTCTGTTAAAGATGCTACTTATATTTATAAAAAATATAAAGAAAAAACAATTGAAGTTGTTAATAATAATATATATGATATTTGTTTTGATCTTGAAAAAATAAGTTTTAATATGGTTGATAAAATAGCAAGAAAAAATAAAATAGAATTAACAGATGAAAGAAGAGTTCAAGCTGGAATATTATATTCAATGGATTTACTTGCTATTGAAAAAGGAGATACTTATTCTAGTTATGATGAAATATATTCTATGCTAAAAATAGTTATTAATTATCAAGTAGAATATTCTTTATTTGATGATATGTTAGAACAATTATTAATGGATTTAAAAATATTTAAAATAGATGATGAAAATTATCAATTAGATAAATATCATAAAGCTGAAAATACTATAGTAAAAAGATTAACTTATTTAAATAATAAAGAAGATTTAATATTTAAAGCAAATTATTTAGAAAAAAAAGTAAATGAATTTGAAAAACATCATCATATTAATTATGATGATAAACAGAGGTTAGCAATTATAAACTCATTTTTAAAAAATATTTTAATAATAACAGGTGGACCTGGAACAGGTAAAACTACTATTTTAAAAGCTATTGTTAATTTATTTAAAGATAAGTTTAATGATTTAGATATAGCTTTACTTGCACCTACTGGAAGAGCAAGTAAAAGAATTATGGAAGCTACTAATTTTAAAGCTAGTACTATTCATAGATTTTTAAAATGGAATAAGGACACAAATAAATTTCAAGTTAATGAGTATAATAAAAGTGATGTTAAATTTGTGATAATTGATGAAGCTAGTATGTTAGATACCTTACTTTTAGAATCTTTATTAAATGGACTTAAGTATGATACTAAAATAATATTTATTGGTGATGTTAATCAATTACCTAGTGTTGGAGCAGGTGAAGTATTGAAAGATTTAATTGAATCTGATATGTTTCCTGTTATAAAACTAGAAAGATTATATAGGCAAGAAGATGACTCCAATATTATTAGTTTAGCTTATAATGTTTTAGATATGGAAATAGATTATAATTTATTTAATAATAAAGATTTAATATTTTATAAGTCTAAAAGTGAAGATTTAAAAAAACATTTAACTACGATTGTTAAAGATTATTTAAATGAAAGTTACCATGATTTTCAAATAATGGCTCCTCTTTATAAAACATTAAATGGAATAGATAATTTAAATACTTTAATGCAATCAATTTTTAATCCTAAATCTAGTTCTAAAAATGAAATAGTAATACATGATACAATATATCGAGAAGGAGATAAAGTATTACAACTTTTAAATATGCCAGATGATAATATTTATAATGGTGATATAGGAATAATCGTTGAAATAGATTCTATTAAAAAAGAAATTACAGTTGATTATGATTCTAATTATGTAACTTTTAATAGTTCTAATTTTAATTCTTTTTCTTTAGGATATGTTATTAGTATTCA
The DNA here is from genome assembly GCA_947168405.1 of uncultured Clostridia bacterium. Lineage (GTDB taxonomy): Bacteria > Bacillota_I > Bacilli_A > RF39 > UBA660 > RUG591. The sequence continues at coordinate 408 of CAMVLU010000090.1, read as the reverse complement.
TAAATCTCAAGGAAGTGAATTTAATACAGTTTTAATTCCTGTTTTAAAAGAATATGGAAGAATGTTATATCAAAAATTAATATATACTGGTGTTACAAGAAGTAAAAAGAGGTTGATATTAGTTGGAGAGAAAGATGCGTTAGATTATGCAATTTGTAATGATAAAAATGATTTCCGTAAAACAAATTTAAAAGATAAAATATTGGAAAGATACAGATAAAGAATTAACAATTTGAAATTTTTAAAAAAATTTGTAAATTATTTTAATATATGATTAATTTTTAAATGATAACTACTATGGTTTTAAATTAGATTTATATTAGAAAATTATTAAGTAATTTTTGCATATAGGTTGTCAAATTTTTTTGAAAATGTCAGTAAATAATTTTTAGAGAATGTCAGTAAGGC
>CAMVLU010000089.1 GCA_947168405.1 uncultured Clostridia bacterium | reverse complement strand
CTTGAAAGATATTCTTTTCAAAAACTTTTTAATGAAATTGAAAAAAACGATTTTGATATCCTAGAATTTAATTTATATAAAATTTTATCAAGTAATTATTCATATTTATATAAATGTAAGCATGATCAGTCACAATTTAATCTTTCTAGTATCAAATATAATTTAGAATTCAATAATATTGATATTCAAAAGGAACTAATAACAAATAAATTATTTAAATCCATATACATCAAAAATATTATTAAACCATTTCAAAAAAATAAAGTCAATGTAATTGTTGATTATTATTATAATGATATTTTCTCTTTTCTTTTTGATTCATATCATCATAAATTTAAAAGATCATCTGAAATAAATATATATATCAATGACAATGATTGTAATAAATTTAATTTTACTGTATTTATATTTTTTTACTCTCTTTAGGTATATAAGTTACCCATGGTACAATTCCTTTTTTTATATCAAAGCCAAAATAATTATTAATATCGTTAGCAATTATTACTATATATCCATCAGAATCTCCATCATTTTCTCTCCAATTTACATCATCCTTTGTTTCAAGTAAAAATCTTTTCTTTCCTCCATATTCAGTATCTAATATTTTTAAACCTGCACTTGCTGGATCAGCTATTAAAAAATCACTTTGTTTTAAATTATTCAAATCATAATATTCATTTAATCCAACTGCTACAACAAAATGTCTTGTATAACCATTTCCTTTTCTTACTCCATTAACTCTAATAATACATGGTCTTCCTTCTAATAATTCTCTAGCAACTATTTGCAATATTCTTTGTTCATTTTCAGTGGAAATAACATTTTCCGTTAAACCACTTGTAAAACTACAAGAACATTTAGAATTATTAATTATTCCATTTATATAAAGAATTGAATAATCATAACAACCATCATTATTTTGAATACCTATTTTACTTAATATAGATTCATATCCTTTTAAAGTATCTATTATTTTAAATGTATTACCATCAATATTCACGCTTGTTAAATAAGAACATTCTTTTACATTATTTAAAAAGTTTTCATTTCCTTTATAAATTATAGATGATGATAATTTTAAACATAAATCTAAAGAATTAAAACCTAAATTAGCATAGTTAATACTATTGACTATTTGTTTAAAAACATCTCTTATTGAATTATTATTATCTTCTTCACAAGGTGTTGTATTTGGTTCTATTTGTTCATCAAAATACCATAAACCAATATCATCAGTATTTGATTTACTATTCAATTTAGAAGATAATTTGAATCCTCCAAATATACCTCCAATCACACCTAATGCTAGTAACATTGAAATTGTTCTTTTATTTATTTTTAAATTTTTAACTTTCTTTTTATTTATGTTATTTAATATTCCAATTTTTTTTAGTTTATCAGTAGTCATTTCTTCTATATCAAAATCATATTCTTTATTTAATTCTTCTAATACTTTATAAAATTCATTTTTAGATAATTCTTCTTTATATAATCCTTCATTATAATAAACTATATATTTTTCTTTATCATAGTCTATACTTGAAACTAATAAATCTTCATTTCTTTCTATTTTTCCTATTAAACCAAGTTGATTAATCATATCTTTTTTATTTCCATTTAAAATAGAAAAATTTTCTTTTATTAAAATATTTACTAATTTAGAATAAATAATTTTTAATTGTTCATAACTATAATTATTTTCAGTATACCATTCAATTTTATTTTCATATACAATTATTATTCTTTTTATATTTAAATTATCAAGTGATACCATTATTTTTTTAATATTCATAATCTTCACCAACCTAAAAATCTTGCATATTATACACAAAAAAAAACAAAAAGTCAAATTAAAAACTTTTTGGATCAAAATCAATATCTATTATTATATCTTTTTTACTTTTATAATGTTCTAATAACTCATTTAATATATCATATAAATTATTAATTGTTTTATATTTTATTATAATATTAAATCTATAAATAGAATTAACTCTAAAAGGAGATGCAATCGTTGGACCTAATATAGAAAAATTTAAATGTTTATTTAAATATTCTTTAATTTGTTTAGATTCTAAACTAACTTTATTATAATCTTTTCCTTTTATTCTAATTAATACTAAATAATAATAAGGAGGATATCCAAGTAATTTACGATTATGCATTTCTTCTTTATAAAAACCTAAATAATTATTATTCTTAGCATACTCTATTGCATAATGACTAGGATTATAAGTTTGAATTACTACTTCTCCACACTTTTCTCCTCTTCCACTTCTACCACTTACTTGATTTAATAATGCAAATGTTGTTTCACTACTACGAAAATCTGGTATATTTAAACTATTATCTGCATTAATTACACCAACTAATGTTACATTAGGAAAATCAAGTCCTTTAGATATCATTTGAGTTCCTATTAATATAGAATATTTTTTATCTTTAAAATCATTTAATATTCTTTCATGACTTCCCTTTCTACTAGTCGTATCAAAATCCATTCTAATAGAATTATAATTTGGAAATAATTTATTTATCTCTTCTTCAACTTGTTCAGTTCCTGATCCACTTCCTTCTAAAGAATCTTTTTTACAATTAGGACAAATATCAGGTTTAGCTTCAGCATATCCACAGTAATGACATCTCATCATTCCACTTGATTTATGATAAGTTAAAGTAACATCACAATTAGGACAAGCAAATGTTTTACCACACTCACTGCAATTAATTGTCGTAGAATAGCCTCTTTTATTTAAAAATAATATTACTTGTTCACCTTTTTCTAAAACATTTTTCATTTTATTAAATAATGTTTCACTTAAATATTTATTAACTTTTTTACTTTTAAATAAATCAACAATTATTACTTTAGGTAAAGAATTATTAATTCTTTTATCCATAATAAGTAATTTATAAACACCTTTCATACCTCTTGCAAATGATTCTAATGTTGGAGTAGCACTTCCTAAGATAACAGGACAATTATGATATTCACCTCTCCATTTAGAAACATCAATAGCATCATACCTTGGCATATTTTCTTGTTTATAAGAACTAGAATGCTCTTCATCAACTATTATTATTCCTAGATTTTCAAGAGGAGCAAATATAGCACTTCTTGCACCTATTACTATTTTAATATCTTCATTTCTAATTTTTCGATATTCATCAAACTTTTCTGAATCACTTAAACCTGAATGAAATATAGCAATACCCATTCCAAATCTTTCTTTAAATCTTCTAACTGTCTGAGGAGTTAAACTAATTTCTGGAATTAAAACAATTGCACTTTTTCCCATATCTATAACTTTTTCAATAAGTTCCATATATACTTCTGTTTTACCACTTCCAGTTACTCCATATAATAAATAAGTTAAATATTTTTCTAAATTAACATTACTCACAATATTATTTTGTAATTCAGTTAAAGGATATTTATCTTTTAATTCATAATTAGAATCTAATCTATATACTTCTACTTTTTCTTTATATATAATATTTTTCTTTAATAATGTTAAAACACTACTATTAATATTAATTAATTTACTATACGTAACATTTCTATTAATACTTAAATAATTAATAATATCTTGTTGTTTATCAGTTAATTTATTATTTTTTAATTCTTCTTCATTTATATAAACATATGTTTCATATTTAATATTAATCTTTTTTTTATTTTTAGCTTTAAATCCAGTAGGAAGCATTACTTGATAACATGATATTAATGTTGATAAAGTTTTATCTTTCAAATATTTACCAAGTTCTAATAATTCTTTAGTTAAGATAACTCCATCATTTACAATATCGATTATTTCTTTTAATTCTAAACTATTATCATTATCTTTAATATTTAAAACAAATCCTTCTAATTTCATATTAGCAAAAGGAACTAATACACATATACCTATTTTTATTTTAGATTTAAATTTATTAGGAACTAAATAACTAAATACTTTATCTATATTTCTATTAGACAATTCAACTAAAACATCAACAACCATATTATCAATCTCCTATAAAAATTTTATCAAAAAAAAGATTATTTATAAAGTCTAATTTGTAAATAATCTTTTATTTTAAATTAAAGCAATATATTATAGAGTATTGGATAAAAAGATCGGTGAAATATAATAGTTTGTAAGGATAAGAGGTATATATTGCTTTAATAATTGTTCTTTCATAAGAACAAACCCAATATAACAAATAAATATAAAAAATACAAATATGAGATTTTAAGTCATTTATTAATATTTATAATATAAATTGTTATTAAATAACTATTTTATCTAAAACAAATTAAATATTTAATAAAAAAAAGTTTTAAAATATTAAATTTCAAAACTTTTAAATTTGACACATTTTTACATCTATAAATCTAATAACATATTATTCTTATTCTTTGAGGTGGTTTTATTGTTTTAATATATTCTTTTACTTCTTTTTTAAAATCTTTATCTGATGTATGCAACATATAATTAGTAAACACTGATCCATAATAAGAAAATTCTAATAATATTTGACCTAAAGTAAATAATATTTCATTTGAATAATTACGTTTTTCTATTAAATTAATAATAGAATCGATAGATTTATTTTCAGCTAATAACTTCATTATTTTTCCTGCTATTATAAAACAATATATATAATTATATACAGTATTATCATCTATAAATCCAGATGTATAAACTATTTTTCTTATTAAAAACAACCATCTTTCTCTTTTATTTTCTTTGCAATAAATACTGTAATTATTCATATAATCTAAAAATTTATCTATAATAGAATTATGCATTGTTCCATTTTCTATTATTAAAAATCTTTTAGCAAGTTTTACTTGTTCCATTACTTTCAAAATATTTTCATTCATATATATCCCCCTTTTTTTTCTTGCACATTATATCACATTTCGAAAAAATAAACAAATTAAAAGAATTTTGTATGTAATAATTTTATGATAATGTCAGTATAGTTATTTTTTTGAAAATGTCAGTAAG
>CAMVLU010000088.1 GCA_947168405.1 uncultured Clostridia bacterium | reverse complement strand
CTAGATTAGAAAATGGAGAAAGAAAAACTACAAATGCATTAACTTTAAGAAAAATATCTTCTATCTTAAAACTTGATTATATTGATTTATTAGAGAAAGCAGGATTTTCTGAACAAGATATTTCTTTTGCTGTTCAAGATAGTTCAAATATTGTGATGACTTCTAAAGATGATAAAGTTTATTCCATAGATGAAATGATAGAGTTAGATAAAGAAATGTTAGCAAGAGCTGAAGAACATATTGAAGTTTTAAAAAATACATTAGATAATCGTGATAATCCAAATTATAAAAATCTAGATCCTGATAATGTTAAATTTATGGATCAACAAGATGAAGAACTATTAAATTTTTATTTACAAATAAAAAGTATTTATCTTAATAGAATTAAACACTTTGAAGATATGAAAAATGGTAAATAAATATTTATAGTAGTAAATCCTACGATTCGTAGGTTGCTTTATGATTATAAAAAAAATATAATTTTCTATGAAAGAGGGAGTTATATGGATATTGATAAAATTTCTGATTTAATCAAAACAAAAAGAAAAGAAAGAAAAATTACTCAAGAAGAGTTGGCTGATAAATTAGGTGTTACAGAAAAAGCAATTTCAAGATGGGAAACAGGTAGAGGAACACCAGATATTTCTTTATTGATTCCTTTAGCAAAGGAATTAAAAATAGAAGTATTTGAATTGCTTAGTGGTGAGGAAAATAGAAATATTACGAAAAATATTGAATCAATTATTGAGTATGAAGAAAAAAGTAAAAAAATAAAAAATAAAAAACCATTTGTTTTTTCAATAATTATATATTTATTAGTAATATTTTTGTTATTGTATTATTTAAAATATACTTATGCTGATGTTGCATGGGGAGAGAGATATTTATTTCACTTGTTTGTGACTATAGTTTTTTCTAGTATGATAATATTTGCAAACTGGAATCTTTATACTAATTATTATGATAAGGAAATTGATAAGAATAAGATAAAGAAAATAACTTATTCAATATTGTTAATATTTTACATTATGATGATTTTAAATATGACGATATTTGATAGACATATGCATGCATTTGTATGGCAAGGATGGAATAATTATTATAAGTATGGTGGAATGAATATAATTTCATTTAGAACAATATTAAAGTATTTTATAGATATAAAACAGTATTGGCCAAGATTTTTTATAATCAATATATTCGGAAATATTGTTGTTTTCATGCCAGTACAATATTTCATGATAAAAGTCTTTGGAAAGTTATCTTTTAAAAAATATTTACTAATAAATATTATAATGATTTCATTAATTGAAATATTACAATTTGCTACAAGCTGTGGTTCATTAGATATTGATGATTTGATTCTAAATGTTTTTGGGATGAGTATTGTGTATTATTTCTATTTTAGAGGAAATGTTAAGAATAATGAAAAAGAAAAGTAAGTTAATTGTTGGTATTTCATGTATTCCGTTTTTTTTATCTATGATAGCAGTTTTAGGATCTGCAGATGGAACTCAAGATTGTCTTTTTTGTCATCATCCTGAGATGATCTATGGCCTTGATGCAATGGTTTATAATGGTGGATTATTAATAATTATTTTTTATCCAATATATGTTTTTTCATGTATATTAATTTTTAGAGAACTATACAAAATAAAATATAAAAATATAAAGAAAAGTATTCTATGTCTAATTACAGGATTAGTTTCTTTAATTTTTTCAATAATTCTAGTTTTTTGTGTAATGTTTATGCTTAATTATCCTTTTAAATCGGCGTTTCAAAGTGTATGTATTTATCATCCTTTTATTTTAATGTGTAATATTGCTAGTTTTATCTATTTAATTAGATTTTTATATTATTATTTTAAAGAAAAAAGAGACAAGCTAAACTAAAATGCTTGCCTTTTTTTACTGACTTAATAAGTCATTGAAAAAATTATTTATATATTTTATATTTAAAATGCGAGGTGATAAATATGAATCAAGAAAAAATAGGATTATTTATTTCTGAATTAAGAAAAGAAAAAAATCTCACTCAAAAAGATTTAGGAGATTTATTAGATATTACAGATAATTCTGTATCAAAATGGGAAAGAGGTATTAATGCACCTGATATTTCACAATTAAAAAGAATAGCCTCTATTTTTAATATAACAGTTGGAGAATTACTTAATGGAGAAAGAAATTTTAAAAAGAGAGAAAATAATAATGGTGAAAGAATTCTTGAAGTTAAAAATTTATCAAAATCTTTTGGAACAAGTAAGATATTAAATAATATTAACTTTGAATTGTATTCAGGAGATGTTGTAGGATTAATTGGACCAAATGGTTGTGGAAAAACAACGTTAATGAAATGTATTTTAGGACTATATCATAGTGATACTGGAAAAGTAGAAATTGATGGTAATGATATTAGATATAATCTAGAAGAAGCTCTTAAAGTAGTAGGTTCTGTAATAGAAAATCCGGATTTTTATTTAAATATTTCAGGATTAAAGAACTTAAAAATAAGAATGACTTTATTTGATATGAAAGATATTGGATATATGAATGCAGTTATTCATGAAGTTAAGCTTGATGATAGTATTAAGAAAAAAGTTAAGACTTATTCATTAGGTATGAAACAAAGGTTAGGCATTGCTAATGCACTTATAAATAAACCAAAATTATTAATATTAGATGAACCTACTAATGGATTGGATCCAATAGGTATAAAACAACTAAGAGAATTATTGATTAATTTAAGTAGAAATAGTAATGTTGGGATTCTAATCAGTAGTCATAATCTTCCTGAAATAGAAAATATTTGTGATAGAATTTTAATGCTTGATCATGGAACAATTGTAGAAGATTTTGGAATAGAAAAAGTTAAATATAAAAATATTACATTAGAAGAAGAATTTATGAATAAGTTAGAAGGTGAAAAGAATGAGTAAACTAATAAAGGCAGAGTTTATTAAGAATTATTCTATAAAAAAAATAATAGTTAGTTTATTAATTCTATTTGTTGGATCGTTACTTCTAATTCTTTTTGAGAAAACATTTGGCAATAGAGTCACTTATGATAATTCTTTTTCTTATCATGAATCAGAGTACAATTCTATTATAAATAAATATAAAACTGACAATGAAAAAAATCCTTCTGATTTTAATGAAGATTTAGTTTCTGTTATGGAAGAAGTACATGAAAATTTTAAACTTACAAATAATGTTATTAAAGGTCATAATGAAACAATGTGGCAAAAGTATTTTATACGTGTATATATGCAAGAAGTCGCACATAAATATGCACTAAACAGATTAGATGACTGTGATAAAGATGAAATTTCAAATTATATTTTAAGATATGAAAATACTGGAAGTTTAGATACATATCACATTATTAAAGAAGCTTATATTGATTATTTAGACTCTTACAAAAATGCAGATTATCAAAATAAAAAGAAAGAAGTAGAAGCCAAAATTATAAGGTATGATAAGATTATTAAGGATAATAAGTTTTATCAATATATGGAATATAATTGTGAAAAAACTGGAAATGTTTCAAATAGCCGATATAAAGAATATTGTGAATATATCATAAGAAATAAAATAGATGAACAGTATGATTATAGAGTTGTAAATGTATCAGAATATATGTATTTTAACGATTTATGGAATTCTAATAGTGTATTATATAAAAATGGTGATTCATATACTTTAAAATTGAACAGCAACTTAAAGAATATTTATAAAAATCAAGAAAAAATAATAAAATATGCTTATGAGAAAGAAATAAAACATGATTTAAAGATACCAGGTGATTATTTGGCATATGATGGACAATATTTGAATACTAAGAACTATACAAATAAGGGATTAAGTTTAGGATTTATTATATGTTTTATTTTAATATTTAGTTGTAGTGGAATTGTGTCTCGTGAACATGATAAGGGAACTGTCAAACTACTATTAACCGTTCCAATGAAAAGAGAAAAAATATTGATATCAAAGTTTATCTATTTAATAATTAATATGTTCTTATTGTGGATTATTGGAAGTATTTTTATATTTATAATCAGTGGAATAAATTATGGATTCGATGATTTATTTGTTAATGAATTAGTATTGATTGGTGGAAAAGTCCATGAAATTAATTATTTTATTTGGTATTTTGGAAAGTTGCTATTACATAGTATTCCTGTAATATGTTTCTTATCATTTATGTATTTTTTATCTGCTACATTCAAAAATACAGTAGTTACTTCAAGTGTTTGTTCTGTTTTAACACTTTTATCCATACTAATTTGGGTTATACTTGATAATTTAAAAATTAAAGTATTATATTTTATAGCATATCTTCCAATAAGTTATTTAGATTATAATATTATTAGAGAAAATAATATCTTCTATATTAATAGTATATCTAACACAAACTTAACTAGTATATATGGAATCATTATTAGTGTAATTTGTACTATTATCTTTCTATTCATAAGTGTTAGTTATTATAAAAAGATAGATATTGTAAATAAATAATTGTAATCATGAAAAAATAATTAAAAGGCAAACAAATTGCCTTTTTAATTTTGTAACTCAACGGAGAGTTTGTTGAAAAAAATCAATTATTTTTATATACTGATTACAAGGTAGGTGTAAAAAATGAATTATGATAAGATTGGTAGTTTTATTCAACAAAAGCGAAAAGATAAGAATCTTACCCAAAAACAACTTGCTGAAAAAATAGGAGTTACTGATAGAGCTATTTCTAAATGGGAGCGAGGACAAGGCTGTCCGGATGTTTCTATTTTAGAAGTATTATCTAAAGAACTTGGTTGTTCTATATTAGAATTGTTAAAAGGAAGAGAAATTGAAAATGAAGTAATTCCTGTTACTGAAGCTGATGACTATGTTCGTGATAGTATGAATATATCAAAACAAGTTACAAAAGAAAAAATCATTTCATTATTTAATAAAATTATTGTTGCATCAATTATATTTATATTTGTGTTGCTTTTATATTTTAATATTGTTCAAATTATATATGTTAATAAAGAAT
>CAMVLU010000087.1 GCA_947168405.1 uncultured Clostridia bacterium | reverse complement strand
TAAATCAATAGGTATACATATCAAATTACTATTATATTTTAAATAATCATCTTCAGTTATTTCTCTTTCACTTTGAATACAAACAAGTTTTAGTAAATTTTGATAACCATAATAATTTTTAGCAAATAATAATCTATCATGAAAATCAACACCTACTATAGGTTTAATATTATTATCTTTACATTTTGTAATAAATTCCATAACTCCATACATATTATCATCACATATGGCAATACTAGATAAATTATTACTTTTAGCTATATTTATTAAATCATCTATTTCAAGTAAACTAGATAAAAATGAATATGTAGTTTTATTATAAAGAGGTATATACATAAATCCTCCTTTCATAGTTAATCTTATTTATATTATAACAAAATGAAAAATAAAAGTATATAAAAAAGAAAGAATTACTCTTTAGTCTCTTCCTTCTTTTCCTCTTTTTTCTCAAGTTTTTTGTTTTTATATTTATCAATATAAGTTGTAATAGCTGTCTCTACTTCTCTTAATGATGATTTTGATAAATTAGAAATAGCAATTTTCTCTTTAACTGTATCTATTAATATTCTTCCAAATAAAATTCCTGATTCTACCTTTAAATCATTATATAATTCTGGTTTAACATTTGTTAAAAAGTATCCCCATAAAACTCTTTTAGTTGCAACAAGAATTCTTTCATTAGTAAGTGCTACAACACAACTATTAAATATTTCTTTATTTAGTCCACCCTTTTGACCACAAAAAACATAATAAAGTTTTTCTTCCGGATTTAAATGTTTAGCAATTACAGATGAATGGGCTTTAACTCTAAAACATATAGTTCCAAAATACTTATTTTTAAACCTTTTAGCTAAGGTATATACACGACTATTCATTTATAAAACCATTACTTTTTAGCAAGTTAGTTAATTCATTAGCTTCAACATATCCAAAGGCTCCATCAACTATTTTTCCACCTTGAACAATAATAGTATTTGGAGTTCCAAATCCATCTTTATATTTTTCAGATGACGCCATAAATTTATAACCATCTTCTGTATAATCTCCGATTGCTGAATCATAAAAGTTTTCAGTATTTAAATAATAAACGTTTAGATCATACTTACCAATTATTTTTTTTAATATAGGTGTTTCTTTTTGACACCAACTACATGTTGGACGAGCAACATAAATAATTGATTTTTCTTCTCCTTGTAATTTTTCTAAATATTCGTCTAAGGTAATATTAATAAAATCTCCTGGTTTTATTTCTTTTCCATTCCCCTTTGAAGCAAAAAATGCTAGTCCTAAAACAAGAACAACAACTGCAAATATACCTACACCTTTTAGTAAATTACTTTTATTAACTTTAATAGTTAATTCTTCATCTTTTTTCTTTTTAGTTTCTTTTTTCATTATAATTCCTTCTTTCTATTAAAATTATAACATTAAAATAACTATTTTTCAAATCATTTACATAAATTTAAAAAAAAGATGATAAAATCATCTAAAATCTGTTGTTTGATTTGGTATTAATAGAACATCTCCTACATTAATTAATGTTGAAGTTAAATTATTTAAATTCATTAGTTCCATTACGGATACCCCATAAGAATTAGCAATTTTATATAATGTATCACCAGGTTTTACAACATAAACTGTATTTTCATTAGATACTTCTTTAATAGGAATTTGTAAAATTTGATTAATAGATAATATATTACTAGCTAAATTATTATATTCCATAATTGCTTCTGGTGTTGTATTATATTCTCTTGAAATAGAATACAAAGTGTCATTTGGTTTAACTTGATAAACAATATAATCTGTTTCTTCAACTGTATTTCCTTTTGGTATATATAATTGTTCTCCTATACTAAGAATATTACTATCCAAATTATTTATTTTTTTCAAATCATTTACGGATACTCCATAACTATTTGCTATTTTATATAAGGTATCTCCCGGTTTTACAATATAAACAACATCACTTGGAGAAACAGTTGGAATATTTAAAACTTGTCCTATACTTAAAATAGTAGTTGGTAAATTATTATATTCAATTAAATCATTAACTGAAACATTATATCTATTAGCAATTGAATATAAAGTATCGCCACTTTTTACAACATAACCATCTGTAATATCCGGTTCTATAATTTCTAATGTTGGAACTATTAAAGTTTGTCCTATACTTAAATTATTACTTGTTATACCATTTAAATTTTTTAATTCATTTACAGTTGTATTATATTTTCTAGCTATGGAATATAAAGTATCATTAGGTTGTACAGTATAAAGATTATTTTGACTTCCACCATTTCCTGTAGGAGGAATATAATTAATTCCTATATAATTAGAAACCGCTTCAACTACTCCTTCTACATAATCAAGTAAATTATTTTCTAGTTTTCTTTGATCTTTTGGATTATCAATAAAACCATATTCTATTAATAAAGCTGTTGTATTAGGTGTTTCTCTCATAATATAATAATAATCTTTACTAGGATTTTCTGGTAATACTCTTTGATATACCTTTCTTTTTATCTGCCCTTTCTCACCTATTTTATCTAATATCATTGAAGGAAGTGTTGAAGATGTTCTTAAAGGATATACAACTTCTGCTCCTTCTCCATTACCTGCATTTATATGATTAGATAAAACTAATACTTTAGAATCCTGACCAAAGGTATTTCTCATAGTATTAAGTCTTTCATTTCTAGTTAATGTTCTATCAGTATCTCTTGTAATTGTAACAGGAACTCCTAACTCTTTAAATCTATCATACATATAATTAGCAGCTTTTAAAGTAAAATCTTTTTCTTTTAAATTTCCAGATACTGCACCAGGATCACTTCCTCCATGTCCAGCATCTACAACTATTCTATATCCATTATTCATATATAATTAATTCACCCAATATATCTTATGAGTTAATTAAATAATAGTTACTTTTTATAAAAAAATATAGTTATAAAACTATATTATTTTTCTAATTGTTTTCTTATATAATCATTTAATTCAGATACTTGAATAGTAACTTGTTCCATTGTATCTCTTTCTCTAACTGTAATTGTATTATTTTCTAATGTATTATCATCTATAGTAACACAGAAAGGTGTTCCAATAGCATCATTTCTTCTATATCTTTTTCCTATATTACCGCTTTCATCATAACAAGCTGAATAAGTTTTTGAAATATCTTCAAATATTTGATTAGCAAGATCAGCATGTTTCTTTTTAATAAGTGGTAAAATTGCAACTTTATAAGGAGCTAAATTATAATTAATTTTTAATAACTCTCTTTCTACTCCATTTTCATTATAATTTGGATTATATGCATCACATAAAATAGCAAGTAATAATCTATCTACTCCAACACTTGGTTCTACAACATAAGGAACGTATCTTTCATTTGTATCTGAATCAAAATAAGATAAATCTTCTTTAGAATGATTAATATGACAATTTAAATCATAATCAGTACGATCGGCTATTCCCCATAATTCTCCCCATCCCATTGGAAATAAATATTCTATATCAGTTGTTGCTTTAGAATAAAAACTTAATTCTTCTTTGGAATGATCTCTAAAACGAAGATTTTCTTCATTAAGTCCAATCTTTTTTAAAAAATCCATACAATAATTTTTCCAATATGAAAACCATTCTAAATCTGTATCAGGTTTACAAAAGAATTCATATTCCATTTGTTCAAATTCACGAACTCTAAAAATAAAGTTTCCCGGAGTTATTTCATTTCGAAATGCTTTACCAATTTGACCTATTCCAAAAGGAACTTTTGCTCTCATTGTTCTTTCAACATTTTTAAAATTAACAAATATTCCTTGAGCAGTTTCTCCTCTTAAATATACTTTACTTTTAGTATCATCTGTAACACCTATATATGACTCAAATAATAGATTAAATTTTCTAATAGGAGTAAAATCATTAGCTCCACATGTTGGACATTTAATATTATTTTCTTTAATATATTCTTCTATTTTCTCATTTTCCCATCCATCAGCTGTAACTTTTCCTTCTGTAAAATCTTCAATTAACTTATCAGCACGATGTCTTGCTTTACACTTCTTACAATCAATTAATGGATCAGCAAAAGAAGTAACATGACCACTGGCAACCCATACATTAGGATTCATAATAATAGCAGAATCTAATCCATAACTATTTTTCTTATTAGTAACAAATTCTTTCCACCACATCTTTTTTAAATTTTCTTTTAATTCTCTTCCTAAAGGCCCATAATCCCATGAATTAGCAAGTCCACCATATATTTCACTTCCTTGAAATATAAATCCATTTTGATTACAATAATTAACTATATCTTTTAGATTTTTAACCATAATCTCATCTCCTTGTATAATTTTATCATATTTTTTATTAAATTCATAATATTTTTATTTATTTTCCTTTTAAATTATTATAGTTATATTTAAATCATCTTTATAATAATTCAAGTTCACATTTTGTAAAATAATAATATTATTAAAACCAATATTTTATTTATCCAAATTTTCTTTTTTCATATCTATCAAAAATTTATCAAAGTCAGATTCAAATAATTTATCTTGAACAACCCTGTATTTTTCAAATTCTGATAGTGCAAAACTTTCAGCAACTTTATGTGAAACTTTTCCTGGATTATCTAATACTTCTCGTTGATTAAATTGCAAAAATACATCAAGTCTATTTTTCCAATCTTCCATGGTCATCGGAATATGTCTTTCTGCTTGATCTTCGGCATAATCTAAATACATTGTAACTATTCTTTCTAGTGATTTAAGTTCATCTTTTGTTAAATAATTTTTAGCAATAACAACATCGCTTGACACAATTTTACCTTTAGGGTAATTTTTCCAATTTGTTAATCCCATATGCTCTTTTTCATGATTTGCTCGTTCTACAATAACTTCAGCAGCAGTATTTCCATGTGTTGCATAATGCATTTTATTCTGGACAGTTTTAAAAAATTCTTTTGTTATTGGAGACTCAGAATTATAGTCTAAACTAGTAGAGTATATATCAGTAATTTTTTGATAAAAATTTCTTTCACTAATTCTTATCTCTCTAATTTCTTGTAATA
>CAMVLU010000086.1 GCA_947168405.1 uncultured Clostridia bacterium | reverse complement strand
ATGACATTATTTGAAGAATTAAAATGGCGTGGTTTAATTAAAGACCAAGCTGGAGATGATTTAGAAAAAATTATTAATGGGCGTGATGCAACATTTTACTGGGGAACTGATCCAACAGCCGATAGTTTACATATAGGACATTACTCAAGTTTGGTAACAGCTAAAAGATTAGCTCGTGCTGGACTTCATCCAATTTTACTTGTTGGAGGAGCAACAGGATTAATTGGAGATCCTAGACCAACTGCTGAAAGAGAAATTATTACTTATGAACAAGTAGAACATAATTTAAATGGTATAAAAAAGCAAGTAGAAGAAATATTCTCTGGACTTGATGTAGAAGTTGTAAACAATTATGATTGGACAAAAGATATTAGTATTTTAGAGTTTTTAAGAGATATTGGTAAATATATAAATGTTAATTATATGTTAAATAAAGATATTATTAATAGACGTCTTGAAACTGGTATTACTTTTGCAGAATTTACTTATACACTACTTCAAGGATATGATTTTTTATACTTATATGAACATAAAAATTGTATTATGCAAGTTGAAGGCTCTGATCAATGGGGTAATATTACAACAGGTATAGAACTTATTAACAAAAAACTTGGTAAAAATGCTTATGCTTTTACAATGCCACTTATATTAGATTCTAATGGAGAAAAATTTGGAAAAAGTGCCGGTAATGCTTTATGGCTTGATAAAAATAAAACATCTTCTTATGAATTATATCAATATTTAATAAATTCAAGTGATTCTAAAGTAGAAGAATATTTAAAAGTATTTACTTTCTTAACA
Source organism: uncultured Clostridia bacterium (assembly GCA_947168405.1). Classification (GTDB taxonomy): domain Bacteria; phylum Bacillota_I; class Bacilli_A; order RF39; family UBA660; genus RUG591. The sequence goes on along the minus strand of CAMVLU010000086.1, from coordinate 4,307 downwards.
CCAGAGGAAATCATGGATATAATGAAACAACATAATGAAAAACCTGAAGAAAGACTTGCTCAAAAAACTTTAGCTAATGAATTTATTAGAGATTTAAGAGGAGAAGATGAACTTAATAAATGTATTCATATAAGTGAAGCTTTATTTAAAGGAAATATTAAAGAATTAACTAAAGAAGAATTAGAAATGGCTATAAATAATATTCATAGTTATGAAGTATTAGAAGATAAAAATATAGTAGATTTACTTGTAGAATCAGTAATATGTTCTAGTAAAAGAGAAGCAAGAGAGTTTATTAATAATAATTCTATTAGTATAAATGGAGAAAAAATAAATGATTTAGAATTTATTATAAAAAAAGAAGATGCTTTATATCAAGAATATACAATTATTCGTAAAGGAAAAAAGAGATATTTTGTAATTATTCATAAATAGAACTTTATAGTTCTTTTTTTCTTGAATATTATTAAAAAAAATGATATTATTTTATAGTAAGTGTTTAAAGGAAGTAGATATTATGAAAAATAAAAAGAAAAATAAAAAGAATGATAATATAGATAAAGTGATTATATGGAAAAGAAGAGCTAAATGGATATTTATTATTGCTATGTTTATTATTGCTATAGAACTTATCGCAATGTTTTTAATGAATAAAAATAAAGAAAGTAAAATTACTTTTATAGATACTTATAATAGTATTTATAAATTTAATGATTATTATATAGCAACAGGATCTAGTAATTTTAAATATAGTCATTATAATGATCCATTTATATATGAATATGAAGATGGTATTCAAAAGGATAAAATAAATCGTGTATATGCTGAACAAGCTAAATTAGTTAAATTAGATAAAGAATTAAATATTATCTTTGAAAAAACATTTAAAACAGAGTATGATTCTTGTTTTTATGATGCTAAAGTAATAAATGATTCTATATATGCAGTTGGTAATTATGTTTATTCTAAAGATCAATTAAGTTTAAATATTAGAGATGGATTATTAGTTAAATATGATTTAGATGGTAATATTTTATGGAGTAAAAATTATCAAATACTTGGTGATACAAAGTTTAAAAAAATAATTGATGACCAAGATGGAATTATTGTTGTTGGACAAAGTATCTATGAAAATATGGAAATAGGAAATCATGATACTGGTGGTGGAATTATTGTTAAATATGATTATGATGGAAACATTATTTGGAAAAATAATTTTGGTGGTAACAAATCAGGAATATTTAATGATATAGTTAAAGTAGACGATGGGTATATATGTGTTGGAAAAGATGCTCTTAACTATGGAATGATTGTTAAGTTTAACTTAAATGGAGAAAGACTTTGGGTAAAGAATTATTCTAATACTGATGACATAGGAATGACTGACATAGAATATAAAGATAATAAATTATATATAGCAGGTTCATATAATAAAAGTGAAGAAAAAGATTCTGAAGGTAAAACTATGTTTGAATATGATGCATGCATTTTTGTATATGATTTAAATGGAGAACTAATTGATATTTATAAATTTGGAGGAGATAAAACAGATAGATTTAATTCAATTATATTAAATGATAAATCTATTATTGCAATAGGATATACTAATTCCGAAAAAATAGAATTAAAGAATCTAAAATATCAGGAAAAAAAATCTGAAGGAATAATAATTGAATTTGACTATGAAGGAAAAGTTGTTAATAAACAAGTTTATGGTGGATCTAAAAACGAAACTTTAAATGATATTATAGAAGAAATTCCTACAACTGAAGATAAAGTTAATAATACTAAAAGTTATATTATAGTTGGTTATTCAAATAGTAGAAGAAAAATATTTAATGGTAATAATAAAGATTATTTTGGTAAAATATTAAAGTATGATCAAAAATTAAATTTAGAACTAGAAAAATAGTTCTTTTTTTAAAATTCACAAAAAATACATATTCATAAAAGTGAATTTATGATAAAATAGTATTATAAGTTAAAAGAGAAATATAATGTATAGAAAGGGATAAATATGAAAAAAAATATTAAAGATAGAATTAATAAAACAAAAAAGAAAATAAAAATAGATTTTAAATTTTTAGATAAGAATAAAAAATTTAATTTAATGGAAGTAATAGCTATTATGATAATAGTAGGTATTTTTGGAATGCTTACAGGCGGAATATTAATGTATGGAAGAGGTGCTCTTAATTATGGAATAAAGAAAGAATTAAGAGAGTTTTCAGATACTTATACAGAAATATTAAATGAATATTATAAAGATGTTGATGAAAAAGGATTATTAGAAGCCGGTATTAATGGAATGGTTCAATATTTAGGAGACCCATATTCTGTTTTTATGGATAATGAAACTAGTACAGCTTTTAATGAAAAAGTAAATGGTGAATATATTGGAATAGGAACAGAAATTATTCAATATACAGAAGATTTAAGAGTAGAATTTGCAAATGTTTATGAAGATGGACCTGCATATGATGCTGGTATTAGAAATGGTGATATTCTTATAAAAGTAGATGGAAAAGAAACAAAAGATATGAATGTAAGTGACATTGCAAAAATAGTAAAAGGTAAAGAAGGAACAACTGTAAAAATTGGAGTACTTAGAGAAGAAAAAGAATTAGAATTTAATGTAAAAAGAAAAAGTATAGATATAGATTCTGTAACATCAGAAATAATAGAATATGAAGATAAAAAAATAGGATATATTGTAATTGATATATTTGCTGCTAATACCAATAAGCAATTTAAAAAAGAATTAGTGTCTTTAGAAAAAAATAAAATTGATTCTTTAGTTATTGATGTAAGAGGTAATAGTGGTGGATATCTTACAACTGTTACAGATATTTTATCAATGTTTTTAAAAAAAGGGGAAATGGTTTATCAATTAAAAACTAAAGATAAAATAGAAAAAATATATGATAAAACGGATGAAAAAAGAAATTATAAAGTTGCTATTTTAGTAAATGGAGGATCAGCATCAGCTAGTGAAATGTTAACAGCAGCTATGAAAGATACATATCATGCTTATACAATAGGAACAACAACATTTGGTAAGAGTAAAGTTCAAAAAACACAAGATTTATCTAATGGAACAACAATTAAATACACTTTCCAAGAATGGTTAACACCTAAAGGAGTTAGTGTTGGAGATAAAGGAATAACACCGGAATATGAAGTTAACTATACTCCAGAAGATGAAGAAAATAAATATGATAGTCAATTACAAAAAGCTTTAGATTTATTAGTAGGTAAAGAAAATAATGAAAAATAAAATTCAAAAATATAGTCCGCTTATTATATTTATATTAGTATGTAGTATATTAATGGTATTGTTTTATTATTTAAGAGTAGATCAAACATTTTCTAAAGCACGAGATGATACTAAAAATTCCCTAATTTTAAATAAAACATTAGGAAAAATAGAAAAAGTTAAATATAATAATTATTTAATATGGCAAACTGAAAAAAAAGGATATGAATGTGTACCGATGAAAGTATATACGAAAGATAAAAAATACAAAGTATGTGTTATTTTAAATGAAGAAAACTACTTAGAAATACCCATTGGATATGTTATAGATAATAAAATTTATATGGAAGAAGATAATTAATTTATCTTTTTTTCGAAAGGAGATAATATGCCTTCAACTATGACTCATGCTGCAATGGCAAGAGATATTTACAATAGATTAAGTAAAAATGTACAAGAAAAATTTGATAATCAATTAGAAGAATATGTTACTTATTCCCAAGGGCCTGATTTATTGTATTTCTATGGAATCATTTTACCATTTAGAAAATATTTAAGAATTCAAAAATTTGGGGGAAGGGTGCATCGTGAAAAAGTAAATGAATTATTTATATATTTAACTAATGAAGTAAAGAAAAATAAAAATTTAAATCAATTTGTATTTTTATGTGGATTATTAACACATTATATGGGAGATACAACCTGTCATCCATTAGTTAATTATATAGATGATTATATAAATAAATCTTTAAAACGAAGAAAAGATTATCATTTTATGGTTGAACTTTATATGGATAATTATATTTTATTAAAAAAAGGATATGATTATAAAAAGTTTAAATGTCATAAATATGCTTTTAATACAAAGAAAAATGATGATGTTGAAAATTTGTTAAATAAGGCTTTTTATGATGTTTTTAAAGAAAAAAATATCGGAACTATTTATTATAAATCTTTAAGAGATATGAGAGTATTTTTTTATATATTAAGATATGATCCTTATAAAATAAAAAGATATATATTTAATTTTTTATATTTATTTGCTTTTTAT
>CAMVLU010000085.1 GCA_947168405.1 uncultured Clostridia bacterium | reverse complement strand
ATATAGATAATACTAAAGATAAAATATTAGAGGTATTTAAATGAAAACAGCCATAGTTATTTTAAATTATAATGATTATTCTACAACTTATGATATGTTAGAAAGAATTAAAGACTATAAATCACTAGATTTAATTGTTGTAGTTGATAATAATAGTCAAGATGATTCTTATAAAAAATTAAAAGTTTTTGAAAATAATAAAATAAATGTTATTAAAACAGATAAAAATTTAGGATATGCAAATGGTAATAATTTTGGATTAAATTATTTAATTGATAAAAACATTGATTATGTTATTATTTCAAATCCTGATGTTTATTTTAAAGATAATGATATAATAAAATTAAAGATAGATTTAGAAAAAAATGATATTTCTTTAATTGCACCTATTGTAGATGAAAATGGTAAAAAGTCTCGTGGATGGAAATTACCTCATTTTAAAGAAGATTTAATTTCTAATATTAATTATTTTCATAAATATGGGGATAAATTATTAAGTTATAAAGATAGTTATTATAGTAAAGAATTAGTAAATGTTGATGTTGTTTCTGGATGCTTTTTTATGATAAAATATAATGACTTTAAAAAAATTGATTTCTTTGATTCCAATACATTTTTATATTATGAAGAAAATATTTTAGGTAGTAAATTAAAAAGTAAAAATTATAAAAGTTATATAGATACAAGTATTAAAGTTAATCATATGTTATCTGTAAGTGTTGATAAAAGTTTTAATAGTTTAAAAAAATATAAAATGTTAAAGGATAGTCAACTTTATTATGAAAAAACATATAATCATTTAAATATATTTGGTATAATTCTTTTAAGATTATTTTATTATGTTAGTTATTTTATTTCATATCTTTGTAAATTAATTACAGGAGGTAAAAAATGAAAAATATTATTATTATAGGTTCTCGTGGTTATAAATTTGAATATGGTGGATGGGAGACTTTTGTTACTAATTTAATTGATAATTATCATGATTCTGATACTTGTTTTTATGTTCCAGAATTATCTTTTGATATTAATAAAAAAGATAGAATAGAAAATGGTGTTAAAATTCATCCAATTTACATAAAACCTCAAGGAAATGCAACTATGTTAACTTTTGCTATTAAAGCAGTCTTTTATTATAAAAAATATATTAAAGAAAATAATTTAGATAATGTTATTATGTATATATTAGGATGTAGAGTAGGACCACTTTTTACCTTTATTCATAAAAAATTAAATAGAATGGGAGTTAGAATAATAATTAATCCAGATGGTTTAGAATGGAAAAGAGAAAAATGGAATTATTTAATAAAACAATATTTTAAAATATCAGAAAGAACAATGGTTAAATCATCCAACTTTGTTGTATGTGACTCACTTGCAATTAAAGATTATATTGATAATAAATATCATGTTAATTCCACTTATATAGCTTATGGAGCATATTTAAAAGAAAATAAAAAAATAAATGAAAAAACAAATGATTTTTATAAACAAAATGATATTAAATCAAATAATTATTATTTATTTGTAGGAAGATTTGTTCCAGAAAATAATATAGAATATATAATAAAAGAATATATGAAAACTAATATTGAAAAAGATTTAGTAATTGTTTCTAATGTTGAAAAAAATAAATTTTATCGAGATTTAATTGATAAAACTAATTTTATTGAAGATAAAAGAATTAAGTTTGTTGGAGGAATATATGATGATTCTATTTTAAGAGATATTAGAATTAATGCAACAGCTTATATTCATGGACATTCAGCTGGAGGAACTAATCCATCTTTACTTGAAGCATTAAGTACAACAAAAGTTAATATTTTATATGATGTTATATATAATAAAGAAGTTGGAGAGGATAATGTTTTCTATTTTACTAAAGATGATAATTCTTTAAAAAATATAATTGAAAAAATAGAAAAGTTATCAAAAGAAGATATAAATCATTATGGAGAATTATGTAAAAATAGAATTAAAAATAATTATACATGGGATATCGTAACTTTGAAATATAAAGAATTATTTAAGAGGTTATTAGATGAAAAAAAATAATTATTTAGTATTAATTCCTGCATATAATCCAAGTAATAAATTATTAGAATTAATTAGAGATTTAAAAAAAGAAAATTTAGATATTTTAATAGTAAATGATGGATCTTGTGAAAATATAAATATATTTAACAAAATAAAAAAAGAATATGATATTAAAATACTTGAATATGAAAAAAATATGGGAAAAGGGCATGCTTTAAAATATGGTATGCAATATTACATAAATAATTATAAAGATTATAAAGGAATTGTTACAGTTGATGCTGATTATCAACATATACCTAAAGATGTATTAAAGATAATGACTGAAATGGATAATAATCCTGATACAATTGTTTTAGGATGTCGTAATTTTAATTCTAAAAATGTTCCTTTTTTAAATAGAATGGGTAATAAAATTACTAGTTTAGTATTTAAATTTTTATATGGAAAATATATAAGTGATACTCAAACAGGTCTTAGAGGTATTCCTAATTCTTTAATGGAAAAATGTTTATATATAGAAGGTAATCGATTTGAATATGAAATAGGAGAATTAATTTATTTAGTAAATAATCATATTAATATGACTGAAGTATCTATTGAAACAGTTTATTATGAATCACGTGAATCGAAATTTCATAAAGTATCGGATTCTATAAGAATATATAAATTAATATTAAAAGAATCATTTAGATTTATGTTAACAAGTTTAGTATCATCATTTCTTGATATTATATTGTTTACAATTTTAATTGCTTTATTATCAAAATTTGGGGATATATCTATTATTATATCTACTTTTTGTGCAAGAATAATAGCTGATTTATTAAACTTTTATTTAACTAAGAATTTTGTCTTTTATAGTGTTACAGAAACTAAAAAAATAATTTTATCTTATTATATATTAAGTTTTACTAAAATGGCTTTATCAGCAATTTTTGTATTACTAATTAGTAAATATATTTTTATTAGTAAAACATTTATAAAAATGTTTGTAGATATATTAATATATTTCTTAAGTTATAATATTCAAAAGAAATATATATTTAAAACTGAAAATAATCTAAAAACATATGAAAAGTGATAGACAAATCACTTTTTTTTTAGTAAAATTATGTATGAGGGTGTTTAAGATGTATAGTTATATTATAGGAAAAATAATAGAAGTTAATAGTAGTTATATTACTTTAGATAATAATGGTATTGGATATTTAATATATACTCCAAATCCATATGCTTTTAAAGAAGGAGAAGAATATAAAGTATTTTTATATCAACAAATTAAAGAAGATGAACATTTATTATATGGATTTAAAAGTATTGAAGATAAAGAATTGTTTTTAAAATTAATTGAAGTAAAAGGACTTGGTCCTAAAATGGCTCTTCCAATTATTGCAATGGGAAGTGTAAATGGAATAGCAGATGCTATTAATCGTGAAAATATTTTATATTTAAAAAAATTCCCAAAAATTGGAGATAAACTTGCACGTCAAATGATTTTAGATTTAAAAGGAAAGATTGTGGTAAGTGGAGAAGTTGAAGAAATAAGTGCAAGTGATGAAGTATTTGAAGCACTTGTTGCTTTAGGATATAAAGATAAAGATATAAAGAGTGTTCTTGCTAAAGTTAATAAAGAATTAAGCGTTGAAGAACAAATTAAAGAGGCATTAAGATTAATGATTAAATAGAGAGGATGATTACATGAGGATAGTAGATTCTGAAAGAGAAGAAGATGACATTTTAATTGAACCCAGTTTAAGACCATCTACTATAGATGAATATGTTGGACAAAGTGAAGTAAAAGAAAATATTAAAGTTTTTATTGAAGCTGCTAAAATTCGAGATGAAGCGTTAGATCATGTTTTATTATATGGTCCTCCAGGACTTGGTAAAACAACTATGGCTATGATAATAGCAAATGAACTTCATAAAAACATTAGAACGGCAAGTGGTCCAGCAATTGAAAAGGCAGGAGATTTAGCTGCCATTTTATCTAGTCTTGAACCAGGGGACGTGTTATTTATAGATGAAATACATCGAATTCCTAGATTTATTGAAGAAATATTATATCCAGCTATGGAAGATTTTACTTTAGATATTGTAGTTGGAAATGATGCATCAGCAAGAAATATAAAAATAGATTTACCTCCATTTACTTTAGTAGGTGCAACAACAAGAGCAGGTGATTTAACCAGTCCTTTGAGAGATCGATTTGGAATTGTTTGTAAATTAAAATATTATACAAATGATGAATTAAAAAGCATTATTGAAAGAACAAGTAAGGTTTTAAATATGCCAATTGATGCTGATGCAGCTTTAAGTCTTGCTAAAAGAAGTCGGGGAACTCCAAGAATTGCCAATAGATTATTTAAAAGAGTGAGAGATTTTGCTTTAGTTGATGGAAAAGATAATATTGATTTAGAAACAACTGAAAATGCTTTAAATAGATTAAAGGTTGATATATATGGCCTTGATGAAATAGATCATCAATACTTGGAATCATTAATTAGAAACTTTAATGGAGGACCAGTTGGTGTTGAAACACTTGCATCTAGTATAGGAGAAGAAGTAACAACTTTACTTGATGTATGTGAACCATTTCTTTTACAAAATGGATTTATTAAAAGAACAAGAAGTGGAAGAGTAGCAACAGAAAAAAGTTATAAACATTTAGGAATAAATTATCAAGAAAATTTATTTATGTGAGGTGTTATAAATGAAAGATAGAATAATTAATATATCTAAAATAATAATTGAAGATCCTAAAAAATATAAACAATATGCTAAAAAAAAGATAGTCGTTAATTATAAAAATGATAGTTTTGAAGGAAAAAGAGAAGAATATTTAGATGATCCGAGATTAAATAAAGATGTTAATTCTTTTTTGAATATTAATAAAAATAAAAGATTAGCTATTCATATTGATTCATTAAATAGAACTTGGATAAAAAGATTAATATATAATTTAATTATGTTAATATTTGAAGCAGGTGCATTTTTTGCTATACCTAATTTAAGTAATTTAATTTTAAATAACTTAGGTGCAAATGCAAGTGTCATAGGAGTTTTAAATACATATTTAGTTGCGAGTGATAGTCTGACCATTTATGCTAGCACAGCAGCATAAGGTAATG
>CAMVLU010000084.1 GCA_947168405.1 uncultured Clostridia bacterium | reverse complement strand
TACAATAAGATTTAATAATATGATTTCACTGTCCTAATCAAGTTTAATTAAAGAATCATTTTTATTTAATAATTTCATTTGTCTTCTTGCACAATTATTTAGTTTTATAAGTCTATCTGTTTGAGGTATACCTAAGCCAATTAATTCAGCATTAATGTTTTCTAGATTACTAAGTATTACTAAATGTAATAAGTCAGTATAATCTCTTATATTTCCATTATTTGCTAGAGTAGGGTTATTATCTCTCCATTCTTTAGCAGTCATACCAAATAATGCAACGTTTATTACATCAGCTTCTTCAGCATAAACAAATCGTTTCTGTGAATCAGAAAGAGTAGGGGTAATATAACTAGCAAATTCAAAAGAAATATCTGGGTGAGCAAATGTACCCTTACTATATTTTCCACTACTAGGAATAATATCAATTGAATTAAAATCTTTTTTCCATCTGTTTGGGGTCATAGTAAACTTATTGTATGGGACTTCAGTTATTTTAATTCCGTCTGATTTCACGGAATTAAAAGTTGGATTGTTCAATTCTTCCCATAATGAATAGAAGATAAATGAATTTTTTATTAGACATCCAGTTTCTTATAACCCCAGAAGGATCATCTTTATTTGCATACCTAGCTAAATCAGTTAAAGATATGTACTCAACCCCATCAATTCTCATTACATTAACAGTTTGATTTTTAACAAATATTTGTGTTTTTATCATTTCTTTATCTATATATGAACACTCCTTTCATATATATCATTCGAAATAAATAAAAATTTTACCAAGATTTAATCAAGTTTTATTAAAGAACTATTTCTACTTAATAATTCCAATTGCATTGGTAAATTTTATCCATTTTTGAGGCGATATATAAAAATCATTTGCCAGCTTTACTTTCAAAGGTCTCGAATTCGTGACCTTTGAATTCAATATTATTTAATTGCTCCCAAAATCCTAAGTAAGAAATAACATCTTTATTTCTCATCCAGTTTTGAATGGGATATCTTGGGTCTTCTTTATCTGCATACCTAGCTAAATCAGTTAAAGATATGTATTCTACACCATTAATTCTCACAACATTAACAGTATAATTTTAACAAGTATTTGAGTTTTAATTAATTCTTTATCTATATATGAACACTCCCTTCATACATATCATTCTATATAACTAAAAAAAATTTAACTTTTTATTTTACTGTAATATAAAAAGTAAATATGATATAATAACTAGCCAAGGAAGTGAGTGTTTTGCTTGAATTATTAAAAAATGAAATTATAGTTAATTGGATTGCTCCTATAATTACAGGATTAATTATTACTGGAATATCTTCTTTAATTGTTAAAAAATTTAAAGATAAAAGAGATGAAAAAATTATAAATACAGCAAATGAAAGATTTGTAAGAACAATTCTACCATTTATAATACAAAAAATAGAATGTGAAGAAACTTATATATCAGATATTAGAAGTGTAATTGTAAAAGAATCAGGACTAAAAGATAAATATGTATACCAAGAAATAGAATTAAGAAATAAATTAATAATGGATATAAGTGAATCTAAATATATAAATGAAGAAAATAAAAAAGAATTAATTGCATTTACATATAAAATATTTAAAAGATATGAAAAAAAAGAAGAAAATAAAATAAAAGAAGAAAAACCATTAAAAAAGAACTATAATATGATTACAATTATACTTATACTATTAATAGTAATAGCAGAAACAATGATTATAATTATAAATATATTAGATACAGGAACAGTAAGACCAGAAGAAAATATATTATATATAATTCCATTACTACTAGGAATAGTTTCTATTATGTCTGGATTAATAATCTTTATTTTAAGCCCATCAGAAAGTAAACTAGAAAATATAAAGAAAAATAATTATGAGTCAATCTATTATAATTATATTAATCAAAAAATAAGAAATAATTTAAGAGAAAAAAATAATAAAGAATAATAAAATAATTTATTTACAAAAATAGATAAAACCATTATAATATACAGCAATTAAAGGAGAGAGTGTATTAATAAAAGATTTATATCACTCTAAAATGGAGAAACATAATATGAAAGAAAAACAATTAGAACAATTTAAAATAGCTGAAATAAATCAATTATATCAATTCTTAGCTAATTTAGATCAAAGCATATTAAATGTATTTAGTAAAAATATTCGCAGTTTATATATATATATATATATATATAGAAGAAAAAACATTTGATAATAAAGAAAAATTATGGGAAGAATTGCAAAATTGTTTATATAGAGGTATAGACATGTATTTAGATATGCATTTATCTCATAATGCTATAGAAATGGAAAGAATATATGAAAATCATATAAATGGTGAGGCTGACGAAGAAACTGAAAAAGAATCATTTAAAGCTGAATATGCAGAAAGTATAATACCAATTATATTTAATAAAAGTGATTTTGAAGATATAGATAATATGAATAAAAGGACAGAAAGATATAGAAGATATGAATTTGAAGCATCAGGATCTAAAGCAAGTTTATATAGTGAGTCTTTTAAAAAAAATGGATATAAATTTATGATAGATATGAATACTTGGTTAATTAGTATTTATACAAATACTATAGATAAAATAGTTGAAATAATGAGAAATAGTGAAGAACAAATAGAATCAACACAAGAAGTTGAAAAAATATTATCATATATCAATAATAAAATTTTAAAAGAATACGAAGTATTATTTAATATATTAGTTAATGGTATTTATGGTGATATAGTTGAAAGATTAAATAATAAAGAGAATATAAATAACAATCAATCGGAAAATCCTAAAACAATAATAGTCAGAAAAAATCCATTTTATCTGTATAAAAAATTAAACAAAAAGGGTTAAGTATAGATACTTAATTCTTTTTTTCTACAAAAAATGTAAATAAAAGCTTTTCAAATACATAAAATTATGATATAATATGGGTGCTTTAAGGGGTTACATGTTGATATGATACTTTTGAAATAATACAATAGGGGTTGATAGAATTGAGAATAGCAATGATTGGTCATAAGTGTAATAAAAATTACTAGAGCATATTTTTGATATTGATTTTGCCCTGATTTCATGGGCTTTTTAATTTTTAAGAATTTTGGAGAACTTAAAATTCACTTTTTTTAGAAGATACCAAAATCTCAAAAAATGGTCCAACTGGTTAATAATATCTTATCTATATAAACCATATTTTAATTTTTAAAAATTTGGAGGGAAACAATTATGTTTTCCTTTTTTTATGATAAAAAACTAGTTGATAAAAAATTATACTCTTAAGTTTAAAGAATTTAATAGACTACAAATTACAGTTTTTATAAGAAAAACATTCTACTCTAAGAGTTTTATAGACTCTGGATTTTAATATAGACCAGTCATAATAGAACGAAGGAGAAAATAGAATGAAAGAAATAGAAATTGATTGTGAAGATGGTTATTTTGTAGGACCATCACCAATTGGAAGAAATTCAAAAATGTCATTAAGAGCGAAAGGATTAATGTATGTATTTTTTACATTACCGCCTAATTGGGATTATTCATTAAATGGATTGATATCAATTTGCCAAGAAGGTAGAGATGTAATTAAGAATACATTGAACGAACTTAAAAGGTTCGGATACGTAGAAATTAACCGCGTACGTGATGAAAAAGGACAATTTAGATATAAATACATTGTTCATAGAAAATCAGTCTTAGAAGAGAAATTAAAGGATAATTCACCGTCGACTGAATATCCGTCGACGGATTCACCGTTGACGGTAGATCAACGACAATTAAAGGATTTAATAATTAAAGATAAAATTGATAAAACGGAATTACGAAATTCCGAACACAATGAATTTACAAAAGAATTAATAAAATATAAATATATTGAAGACGATGATAGTTCGTCTTTTTTGTTTGATCAATTATTTAAAGATTACTTAGAAAAAGGATATACGAAGAGAGAATTAATGATGTCCATCCATTATATAGTTCCAAGAGTAATTGATAGAAAATTTGAAGATGAAGAAGGATACAAAATAAATAATAAATTTGGTTATTTCAAAAATGCTTTAGAATCAAATTTTCTTAAGTTAGAAAACTTTAAGAAAGATATCTATTCAGAAGACTATTGTGAAGAACTTCTAAAAGATTTTGAAAAGTAGAGGATTAGATTATGACAAAAGAAGAATTATCAAGATACTACTACTTAAAAAAAGAAATTAAACAAATAGAAGAAAGAATAAAAGAGATAGATGATACATTCTTAAGTGCTAATAGAATTAATGGAATGAGATATGAAAAGAGATTAAGTAATCCTCAAGAACAAAGAATGATACTTATTGAAAAATATGATAAAAGACTTGAAGAAAAGAAAGATGAAGCTTTAAAAGAACTAATGAAAATAGAAGATTTTATAGATTCAATTAATGATCCAGAAATTAGAATGATTTTTAGATATCGTTATATAGAACTAATGGAATGGAATAAAATAGCGATGTTAGTTCATATGTCAGAAAGAACAGTTTTTAGAAAACATAGAGAAATATTAAATATGGCAGTTCCTGTCAGTTAAAGATATATTATAATGATATCGTCAAAGAAGACTCAGGAGAAATCCGGGTCTTCTTTTTTTATTTAAAATCATGATTGGTAAAGGTGCAAATGTCTAAATTGCACAAATGACTTTTATCAATATTATGGTTATAAATTAGGAAGGAGGTGAATGAATCCTGAAGTGTGAAGTTATTGCGGTTGCTAATCAAAAGGGAGGAGTAGGAAAAACAACAACTACTTTTAACTTAGGAGTAGCACTTGCACATAGTGGAAGAAGAGTTCTATTAATTGATGCAGATCCTCAAGGCGATTTAACAACATACATGGGATGGCATAATGCTGATAATATTCCTATTACTCTATCTACATTAATGGGAAGAACTATGAATGATATGGATGTTAATCCAACGGAAGCAGTATTACATCATGATGAAGGAGTTGACTTAATTCCAACAAATCTAGAATTAGCTTCAATGGAAGTTAGTTTAGTTAATGCTATGAGTAGAGAATATACATTAAGAAATAGTATTAGTGAATTAAAAGATAAATATGATTTTATTTTGATAGATTGCATGCCTTCACTGGGAATGATTACAATTAATGCCTTAGCTAGTGCAGATAAAGTTATTATTCCAGTACAATCAGAATTCTTAGCAGCT
>CAMVLU010000083.1 GCA_947168405.1 uncultured Clostridia bacterium | reverse complement strand
CCACTGCCCTTTTGAACCAGGGCAGTGGGGCTTTATTATGCAAAATAATGTCACGATCAACAACTATTAAAACACCTAAATTAACAATTGTGTCTTCTTCATCGAATGTTTCTAAATAACAAGTTACAGAATGGGGTACTTCTTCTTCTGTTAGTCTTAATATTTTTTCACGTACTAGTTCAGATACCATTAAATTAGTTGGTAAATTAGTTATATAATCAGAATCAAAATATGGTTTATCATCTTTTAAGTACTTTTTTATTGTATTAATAAGTTCATCTATATTAATATTTTTAACTGCTGAAATTGGAATTATTTCTTTAAAATCATATAAATCTTTTAATTTATCAATTTCTTTTAATAATTCATCTTTCTTTGGTATTTTATCTATTTTAGTTAATAATAAAATAACATCTCTATTCTCTTCTTTTAATTTATTAAGAATGAATTCATCACCTTTTCCAAATCCCTCTTTTATATCAACTAAAAATAATACTAAATCAATATCTTTAGTCATTGAATATGCTTTTTTATTTAAAACATTTTCTAATTTATGTCTTGGTTTATGAATACCAGGTGTATCGACAAAGACTATTTGAGAATCTTTATCATTATAAACTCCTTCAATTATATTTCTTGTTGTTCCTGCTTTATTAGATGTAATTGCAACTTTTCTTTCTAAAATATTATTAAGTAATGTACTTTTCCCTACATTAGGACGACCTACTATACTAACAAATCCTGATTTCATTTTAAATCCTCTGAATCAAATGGATAAGGACATAAATCAGATACTAAAAAAGTTTTACTTTCTCCTAATTTATTCATACAAATAATTTCTTTATCTTTTTCAAAGAATTCTAGTATTACTTGTCTACATACCATACAACATGTACTAATTTTTAAACTATCACACATAACATATAATTTTTCAAAATCATGTTTTTTATAACCATTTGAAATAGCTGATAAAATTGCATTTCTTTCAGCACATATGGTTGCACCATAAGAAGAGTTTTCAACATTTACACCAACAAATTCCTTATTATCTTTAGTTACTACAATACAAGCAACTTTAAAATTTGAATAAGGACTATAACTATTATTTAATAAATTTAATAATTTTTCTTTCATTATTTCACCCTTTCTAAATATTCATATACCGGAGCATAACTTCGACGATGTTCATCAATTATTCCATATTTGTCGATTGCTTCTAAATGTTTTTTCGTGGGATACCCTTTATTATGTTTAAAATCATACATAGGATATTTTTTATCAAGTTCAATTAACATTCTATCTCTTGTAACTTTAGCTATAACACTTGCAGCTGCAATACTTAAACTTTTAGCATCTCCTTTAATAATTGATGTACTAGGTATATCTAAATCTAATTTCATAGCATCAATTAATACATGTTCAGGTTTAATTTTGCATTTTTTTATGGATTCAAGCATTGCTAACTTAGTAGCTTCATAGATATTTACTTCATCTATCTTTTTTTCATTGATAATACCTATTCCTATTGATATAGCATCATGCATTAAAATATCATAAAATTTTTCACGTTTTTTTTCACTTAATTTTTTAGAATCAGTAAGTCCTTCTAACTTATAATTTAAAGGAAGAATAACACAGGAAGCAACAACTGGGCCAACTAAAGGGCCTCTTCCAACTTCATCTATTCCTCCTATTAATTTAATTCCTTTATTAATAAGTTCTCTTTCGTATATATATAAATCATCCATTATAAATTCTCTAACTTACTTTTAATCATTGAACTAACATTTTTCATATCGCATTTACCCTTAACTAAAGGAGTTAATTCTTTCATTATTAATCCCATATCTTTAGCACTTGTTGGATTAACTTTATTAAACACTTCATCAATTATTTTATTTAATTCTTCACTTGTTAATTGTTTAGGTAAATAACCTTGTAAGAAATCTATTTCAGAGTTTGTTTTTTCAATTAAATCATCTCTTCCACCTTTTTCAAATTCTAAAATTGATTCACGTCTTGTTTTAATACCACGAGATAACATATCAATTACTAATTCATCTGTAATATCAACTTTTTTATTAATATGTTCTAAATCTACATCTCCTTTAATACCTCTTAAAGTTTGAACTTTTAAAGTATCTTTTTCTTTCATAAAAGCTACAATGTCACTTTTAATTTTTTCATACATTTTAATCACTCTCCTTATTAATTATACATTATTATTAAAAAAAAGTATAGAAGTTTTCTATACTTTAATTGTTTCTTTATAATCCAAACTTTTTTCTTCTAATGTTTTATAATTACAGCACAATTTTTTATAAAAATTATGTTCTTTACCTTTTGTTTGACTTACTATAATATCATATAGTTTATTCGACTTATCATATATTTTTTTTAAATTGTCAGTCATATTTATACAATTATATTGTTCTATTAATAATCTTTTATAATTATATGATAATTCTTTAATATTTAATAGATGAACATATTTTTTAGGAACAGGAATCATATCAGTAAATCTAATTATACCCATATTTTGTTTAGTTCTTGTATTATAGATTTTAAAAAAAGAAAGATTATTTTTATAAGACTTATGTTTTAATTTAGGAGAAAAAAGTGGAGCAAAATATAAATGATCTTTAACAATTATTAATATACCTATATAAGGTCTCTTTTCGTTTTTATTATAAGCAATATGTATATCATAATTACTTAAATAATTTATGTAATTATCATCAATTATGTAAAAGTTTAATTTTTTTAGTTTATTTTTTTTGATTTCTTTCACTAATCCCCCATATAAATATAGAGGCTACCGAAGTAACCTCTAATTTTTCTGGATACTCGTTTATAGTACTTTGACTAAAGGCTCGTATCTAACCTAATGTTTAATTGATAATCTTTTATAGTTCGCACTGACTAAAGGTTTATATCTAACCTAATGTTTTAGGATACTCGTTTATAGTACTTTGACTAAAGGCTCGTATCTAACCTAATTTTTATAATAAATTAGTCTCTATTATTTCTTTCACGTTTACGTGCGTTTTTAATACCAGCTTTTTTTGCTTCACGTCTTTTTACTCCAGGTTTATCATAAGCTTCTCTTTTTTTGAATTCAGAAGGGATTCCATCTCTTGCAACTTTTTGTTTAAATTTTCTTAAAGCCCCGTCCAAGTTACCATTTCTAACAGCTACATGTGTCATTCAATACTTCCCTCCCTTCGTTTTGAAATCAAATAGATTATATCAAACTTAAATTAAAAATTCAACAGAAATCGACATATTTTCTAAAATATTCTATGTTTTTTTTGCATTTTGGTGAAATTTTAGACATTTTTTAATACTATTTCCATTAATCCTCTTAAAAATAATCCTGTATATTTACCTGATGCAAAAATAAATTTTATTATAACAAGAGTTATACTACATACAATTGGTGTTAATAAAATTGGTAAGACATAACGTTTTAAAAATTGCATAAACTTCCTGAAGTAATACGACGAACTGCTCCACCTACAGCTTGTCCTATTTCAAAGACTACACTTATACATCCTTTAATAGAACTTAAGAAGGCACCAGTTACAGATAATCCTCCTCCTGTAATATTCTTCATTTCTTCATTATTTAAATTATTCATATATTCTCCTTTCTTAATGACATTTAAATGGTCTTGCAAAACCATCAACTAAACCTGCTAGGAATGTTAATAAAGCACCTATTCCTATAGCACCCCATGCAGTAATGCCTCCTCCTGTAATATTTTTCATTTCTTCTATTTGTAATTTTTTCATAATACTCCTTTCTTTTCTAATAAAAATATAAATAGAAAATTAAATTTATTATTATTCCTATAATTACTATTAAATATCTAAGTTGATATTTATTAACATTACATTCATATTTATAAAAATTATCAATTTTCATATACATTACCTTTCTCTACTAATACAAATTGTTGATATAAATCTTTATTATTAGATCGATGACTAATAACAATTACTGTTTTATCTTTTAAATAATTAAAGATATTTTTTAATAATTTTCTTTCACTTTCTATATCAAGAGCACTGAAAGATTCATCAAAGATATAAATATCACTATTTTTAATTAAACTTCTTGCTAAAATTATTCTTTGTTTTTCTCCTCCAGATAAATTACTAGCATTATTATCAAGCATCATTTCATCTTTTAATAAACTTCTTTTATATAGATTAGATACTCCTGTTAAATCAACTATATTTTTATATTCTTTATAAGAAATGTTTTTGTCAAGCACTATATTGTTATATAAAGTGTCTGTATAAATCATTTCATCTTGAGATACATATGTAATCTTTTGTCTAATAAAAGATAAATTATAATCATTTATATCATTATTATCTAATCTAATATCTCCTTTATAATTAGTTAAATATCTTGCTAATAGTTTCATTAAAGTACTTTTTCCTCCACCACTTATTCCATATAATAAAACTTTATCTCCAGCTTTTATTTTTAAATAATTACACTTTATTGATGAATCAATTCCATTATAAGAATATATCAACCGGTTAATAGTTATAAAACCACTTAAATGACTAGATTCAATTTTTTTATTTAAAGAACTATTCTCCTCCTCTATATTTAATAATTCTTTAATTCTAATGAATGATATATTAGCATCTTTAATTAATAATTGTAAATTACAAATATTGGTTATAGGATTAAAATAATATATCATTAATACATAATAAACCATTAAATTACTAATATTTAATTTATTATAATTTATATATATTGTTCCAATAAATATAATTAATATAGTTCCTATACCATATAATATTTCTTTTATAAAAGTTTCTTTAAAAAATAGTTTATTAAGATTAAAACTATCTCTTAATAATTGATTATGTTTTAAAGATAATTTATTTTCTAAATATTTTTCTAGTTGCATTCCCTTAACAGTATCAATAGAACTTAATGATTCCATTATATGATTATTAAGTGATACTTCATCTTCTTTAATATTTTTAATTTGTTTAGTAACTTTATTACTAAATAAAAATACAATTATTATATATATTAGAGTAATTATCATAACTAAATAAGTTAATGTTATATTAATATGAAACATAGCAACTAATGTAATTAAAATAAATAATGAATCAATCATAAGAGTGACTATAGATTTACTTATAACATCTCTTATTTTTAATACATCTTCTATTCTTGTATAAATATCTCCTTTTCTTCGACATTTAAAATCGGAATAAGGAAGTCTTATTATATGATTATTTAAACGTAAACGTCGTAAAAATCCGGC
>CAMVLU010000082.1 GCA_947168405.1 uncultured Clostridia bacterium | reverse complement strand
AAGATAAATATGAAGAGTTTAGTACCAATCCATTTAGTCTTTTAAAGGCAAATAAAATTAAATATATAAATAAACCATATTATCACTATTATATTACAGAAGGTTCTATTATGAGAAGTAGTGCTAATTTAAGTATGATTAATGCTGTTTTAGAGGTAGCAAAAAGAATTAAAAAATATGAATATTTATTTAAAGTTGACAAAGAAAAGTTTATATTTTATACATTATCATGGAGAATAGAAGAATTTATAATAAATCAAATATATGATTTAGATTCTATAAAAAGATGTGATTACATTAATTATATGTATGATAAAATATATAGTGTATTAAAAGAAATGTTTAGCAATAAATACTATATTGAAATGATTGAAAAATTAAGTACTGATAAAAAAGAATACATTTTAAATAGAAATAGTGCGATAATTTGTAAAAAATTAGATGAGTTTATAAAAGATAATAAAGAAAAATATTATAAATTAAGTGCTCAAACAATATATTTTAATCGAGACTAACTTTTTAGTCTTTTTCTATTAATTAAATTATTTATGTGTTAAAATAAATTATGGAGAGTGAGTTATGAAAAAGAAATATTTTTTGGTGTCTATATTAACGCTTTTAATAATAAGTATCGTTTTTATTTTAAAGGGAATATTTCCGTTTGGTAGTACTTCTATTATATGGAGTGATATGCACGAACAGGTAACTGCTATTTATTATCACTTTTATGATGCAGTAAAAAATGGTTCATCACTTTTAGTTGATTTTAACAGTGGTGGTGGAATAAATTTTTTAGGAGTAATAGCATATTACATACTTAGTCCTTTTTCTTTAATACTGTTATTTTTTCCAAGAGATATGGTTTTTAATGCGGTTTCGATAGTGGTAGCGTTAAAAGTTGTTACCTCATCAATAACAAGTTTATACTTCTTAGATAAGTATTTTAAAAATATAAAAGACTCGTTAAAAATACTTCTATCTATTCTTTATGCCTTTTCTGGGTATACATTATCACTTTATGTTATTACGACATGGATGGATGCTGTGTATTTACTTCCCATTTTCTTAATTGGTCTTAAAGAATTGTTAGATTTAGAAAATACAAAAAAATATATAATTACTTTAAGTTTACTTCTTATCTTTTCTTTTTATATATCATTTATGTTCTTAATTTTTGTAATTTTATCATCGCTTGTATATTTATATATTTATAAAAAAGAGAATATGAAAAAGGCAATATTTAATCTTGGCATATCTACGTTTATTTCTCTTTTAATATCAAGTGTTATAGTACTTCCAACAGCAGTTCAAATATTTTCATCGCAAAGAGTTGGATTTGATATAGACTATATTGCAGGATCAAGGTTAGGTCCATTTTCTGATAAATTATCATATTTATTTGTAAGCGGAACATTTATAGCGGCAGTAATTTTGTTTATATTAAATTATAAAAAAGATAAAAAGTTTACCCTCTTTTTATTAATTAATTTACTATTAGTTGGTCTTGGAATTATAATTGAGCCTATAAATAAATTATGGCATTTAGGAAGTTATGTATATTTTCCATATAGATATGGTATTCTTCTTATAATGATTCTTTTAATAGGGTGTGCAAAATTTTTTGATAGTACAAAAAAAATAGAAATTAAAAATATTAAAATAAATAAATTTGTGCCTTTTATCTCTTTAATTGTAACAATTTGTTTAACAGTTGTTGTCATGCTTAAGTATAGGATAAGTATTCTTGAAGCAATAAATCATTTAACATTTACAAGAGATAAAACAGCGATAATTGCACTATTTATAATTTTCTTCTTTAATCTTCTTTCAGCACTTTTAATAATTTATACATATTTTGAAGATAAGAAAAAAATGAGTATTATGCTTTATTTACTTGTTATTCCAAATATTATTTTTAATACTTATTTATATGTTCATCCAAAAGATGAAAAAATACTTAAAGATCAGTATATAATAATGAATAATATGTATAATGATAGAGGACCTACAAATTATTATATAAAAGATAAAGATAAAATATTAATAAGTAATTTTGGAATGGTTTCAGGTTTTAATACATATTCAAGTTTTACTTCACTTACAGAAAAAAATAATTTTATGACAATGCAAAATTTAGGGTATGATTCTTTCTGGATGGATACAAGAAGCATGGGAGGAAATCTTTTTACAGATATATTACTTTCTCAAAAATATATAATTTCAAAAGATGAGTTAAACGACTCTTACTATGAGTTATTAAAAGAAGAAGATGGAATTTACTATTACGAATTTAAAAATGTTATGCCTTATGGATTTATTATAGGGGAAAATGCATCTTTAAGTGATGTAAAAAATTCATTTGAAGCAAGTAATATAATTTATAACTCTATTGCAAATGATAATGCCTTCGAGATAGAAAAAATATATGAAAGTGATGATAAAAATATAAAAGAAAACGAAATGTTTGTAAAGAATATAAATATAACAAATAAAAGAAGAGTATATCTTGAATTATTTACTGATTTTTCAAGTAGTGAAAAAGCTAAATCTTATAAGTCATTTGACATATATGTAAATGGAAATAAGTTTTATGAAAGTTTTCCAGATGATTTTAGAAATGGTGTACTTTATCTAGGTGAATATGAAAATAGTAATTTAGAAATTAAAGTTATATCAAAGAAAAAAACTATATTAAGAAATATTACGGTTGGACTTTTGGATTTAGAAAAAATAGATAATTTACTTTATAGAGATAATCCAACTGTTTCTTTGGATTTTCATAAAAATAATATAAAAGTTAATGTTGAAAGTAGTACTGGTGGAATATTATTTTTGCCGCTTACATATCTTGATGGATTTAAATCTAATCATGAACTTATTAAGGTTTTTGATAACTTTTTAGGTATTAAAATTAATAGTGGAGAAGAGGTAATTAATATAAATTATGTACCAAAAGGATTAAAACTTGGCTTTATTTTAACGGGCTTAGGAATTATATTATCATTTATTTGGATTAAGTTTGTTCAAAATATTAAATTACCTTTCTTCGAGAATATTACATTTTATTTGTATGTAATTGGTTATGCTTTAATTACAATCGTTTTTTACGTAATAATGCCACTACTTTTTATAAAGTCTTTCATAATAAAATAGACACCAGCGTGTCTATTTTTTTGCAATGTGCATATTAAAAAATTCTTTGGGGAATGCTATGACTACAAAGAGGAAGGAAGAAGAATGTACAATGAATTTTTGAAATTCTTGGATAACATATAATTTAAACTCTGGGCTTAACCAACTTGCAAATTCAAATGCGATATCTGGATCAGCAAATGTTCCGCCACCATATCTACCTGATTTTGATATAATTCCAATAGCATTTGTTTCTCTTATCCATTTTTGAGGAGACATTTTAAAAGTGTTGCTTCCAGCTTCATTTTTAACGTGTCGAATTCGCCCCCTTTAAATTTATCATTATGTATACTTTCCCATAATCCTAAATAAGAAATTACTTCTTTGCTTCTCATCCAATCCCTAATTGGAAGTCTTGGCTCTTCATTATCTGCATATCTGGCTAAATCTGTAAGTGATATAAATTCTTTATTATCAATTCTTAAAACACTTATTTTTTGTTCTTTTACTATTATTTCAGTTTTAATATTGCCTTTATTCATTAATATCCTCCTCATTTATTTTTTTTATTCCAATTGTATAGCCAAATGGTTTTAGTAATTAGTTATTTGTGGAGTTTTCTTTCTAGTTTCTAAGATAGCAATAAGTTCTCTTATAACTCCAGCCTCATCAGCCATTCGTTGTTGTGTTAAACCAAGTTCATGTCTTAGTTTAATAAAATCACAAATTAGATTATATTCTAAATTCATTGTTTCCTTATCTTGTTCTAAAATTTCTTTCTTTAACAATGTAATCACCTGTTTACAATATATTATTTCTATCAAAAGTAATCAAGTGTATACATGATATAAAATAATAAAACTCGAATCATTTCTAGTTCGAGTAAATCACATATTGGTACCAACAGACTAGAATAAACCATTTTATAATTTATTGTGATTTGTTCCGTTTTGTCAAAATAGAAAAAATGTCAAATTATGTAAATTGGTACATGTCAAAAAGAAATTATATATTTGATTTCTTTTAAAATTTCCTTTTCCAAAGTATTTTTCCATTTTATCTAAAATCACTTTCATAAATCTTTTAGATAAAGTATCCATAATATATTCGGCAATAAATTGTGTAAAATAAAATGTCCCTGAAAGGGACGGATAACAAAATTTATTTTGTTATTTTTTTACTAATACTTTAGTACCTATTTTTACTTTTTCATATAACTCTTCTGCATCAGTAAGAGGCATATTTATACAGCCATGACTTCCTCTTTTTTTATAAATATTTCCGCCAAAACTATTTCTCCAGTATGCATCATGTATTCCTTCGCCACCATTGTAAGCCATCCAGTAATTTACAAATCTTGAATAATCTTCTCCTTTTAAATATGTATTTTGTCTTTTGGAATATATAGAGAATAATCCAATGTCAGATGGATTTTCATTATTTCCTGTTACAACACTTGTATTTATTTCTATATTTTTATCGTTATATAATTTTAGATTTTGACTACTTATATCGATAACTACAAATTTTCCAGATAATCTTTCAACATCACGTTTTTTTATTAATCCTATTTTATTTTCACATTTAACAAGGTAATAATTATCATTACTATCGTAAATTTCACAAAGTTCGTATTTTGGAAAAGTATATTTAGATTCGTTATCTAAACTTGTAATAGTACTTTCACGTTTTAAATATCCATATTTTTGTATATCTTTATTTATGTCTAAATTATATACAATATCAACGTAATCTTTATGGACGTATGCAACAGTTCCATTATAAATTACTTTTGCAAAAGAATTATCATAGCCTAAAAATTTAAGTGTTTTATCTTTATATAGTAGGCCTAGTTTTTCGCTATTAACCGATGCTTCTTTTCTAATATTAACGTTTGTTTTAGCTTTTATGTATTCTTCATAACTTATATAGTTAAAATTATTTAGTTGATTAATAAATGCTTTATTATTAGATAATTCTTCAGCATTTGCTTTTTTGATTTTTACATTATTTAATGTTGATAAAGAAATGCTACCTGATAGAAGAATAGCAAATAACTTTTTAGAAAATTTAATATTCAAAAGGACCACCACCAATTTGAAAATATAATACTCTAAATATAAATAATTGTCAAAAAAATATAGGTATTACCTATATCATATAATTATTATTTGGGTAGTTATCTGCTGCATAAGGCATTGGTCTTGGATAGTAATTATTATTGTTTTCAAGATTTGTAACTCTCTTATCAAGTTTTTTTACTTGTTTTTCTAAAAGTTCAATTTTATCGTTCATCATTTTTAATTCTCTTTCATAATTGTAATTATTATTAAATGGTGGCATGTAGCCGTATGGCATTTGATTATTCATAAATCCTCCTTTATTCGTTTTATTATATGCAATATTATCGTTTTGTGTTATACTTAACTCGGTGATAAATTTGAGACTTAGAAATGTAAAAAATAAAAAAGAATTAATTGATAATAGTGAATATATAATAAAAAATGAAAAAGAATATAAAGGTAAGTGGAATGAAATATTTAAAAATAATAATAAAATATATATAGAAATAGGATCAGGTAAAGGGGATTTTTTAATTGAAAATGCTAAAAG
>CAMVLU010000081.1 GCA_947168405.1 uncultured Clostridia bacterium | reverse complement strand
ATGTGGAGGAATGTTATATTATGTTAATCAAAAGAAATTTTATTATACCAATAGAGAATTAGAAAATCTAAAACTTATAAATAATGAAATAGATAAGGCAAATTTAATACTATCTGAATCAATTAAATATAAAGAGGTAGAATTTGAAAATAGTAGAGAAAGAGATAAAATAGATTATCATGATGTAATTATTAAAAATCATAATCGAAATGTAGATATGTATTATGATAGACAAAAATATAGAAGAGAATCTTCAGAAAGAATTGAAAGAGGAGTAGAAGAAGATTTACAAAAAAATAAAAATAGAACATCTATTAGAAATGTTAATTTAGGAGATTTATTATATTATCCTAAAACAAAACTTAATAGAAAACAAAAATTTAAAAAAGCTATTAAAGGTATTGCAAAGTGGATTGCAGAAGGTTTTGAAGATCCAGGATATGATGAGTCAAGGAGAAGAAAATGAAAGTAAGTGATTTTGATTATCAATTAGATGAATCTTTAATTGCTCAAACTCCACTTTTAAAAAGAGATGAATCTAAACTATTAGTTATGAATAGAAAAACAGGAAAGCTTGTTCATAGAAAATTTTATGATGTTATAGATTATTTAAATCCTGGAGATACCTTAGTATTAAATGATACTAAAGTAATACCTGCAAGATTAATAGGAGTAAAAGAAGAAACTGATGCAGTAATTGAAATATTAATCTTAAAAGATTTAAAAGAAAATAAATATGAATGTTTAACAAAACCAGCTAAAAGGATAAAAGTAGGAACTATTATTAATTTTGGAGATGGTTTATTAAAAGCTAAATGTATAGAAATAGGAGAAGAAGGAATAAGAATATTTGAATTTATTTATCAAGGTATACTTATGGAAATACTGGATAAATTAGGAATGATGCCACTTCCACCTTATATACATGAAAAATTAATGGATAAAGATAGATATCAAACAGTTTATGCTAAAAATTTAGGATCTGCAGCAGCTCCTACAGCAGGGTTGCATTTTACCAAAGAATTATTAAAAAAAATTGAAGATAAAGGAATAAACATAGCTTATGTAACCCTTCATGTTGGACTTGGAACATTTAGACCTGTAATGGTTGAAGATATAAAAGACCATGAAATGCATAGTGAATATTATTCTATGTCAAAAGAAACAGCTGATTTATTAAATAAAACTAGAAAAAATGGTAAAAGAATAATTGCTGTTGGAACTACATCAACAAGAACCTTAGAAACAATAATGATGAAGTTTAATGAATTTAGAGAATGTACTGGAACAACAAATATTTTTATTTATCCAGGATTTGAGTTTAAAGGAATAGATGCTTTAATTACTAATTTTCACTTACCAAAGTCTACTTTAGTGATGTTAGTATCAGCATTTTCTAAAAAAGAATATATATTAAATGCTTATAAGATAGCACAGGAAGAAAAATATCGTTTCTTTTCTTTCGGAGATGCTATGTTAATTATATAGGAGGAGAATATGAAAGAGGATAAAAAGAAACAATTAGATTATAAATCTTTAAATGAAATATTAAAAACAGGAAATATATTATTAAAAATAATATTTACAATTTCTGTACTTGCAATAGCAGTTCTTGTATTATATTTAATTGATAAAACAAATGTATTTGTTACAATAGGAAAAATAATAGGTATTTTATCACCATTATTTATAGGTATATTTCTATCTTGGTTATTGGAACCAGCTATAAATTATTTTGTTAAAAATAAAGTATCAAGAAAACTAGCAACATTTGTTGTCTATTTAGTATTAATATTTTTGATAATTTTAATACTAGCACTTATTGTTCCTGAATTTATTTCACAAGTAAATGAATTAATAAAGAAAATACCAACTCTATTAACAACAGTAAATAATTTTATAAGTGATATATTTAAGAACTTTTCTTCATCTAGTTTTGATACAACAACAATGAAAGATAATTTATTAAATTCAATTAATAAATTTGTCAATAATTTAACTAGTAATGATTTATCAGGTATTGTTGATAGTTTAAGTTCATCTGTTAAATTTTTAAGTAATATATTATTAGGACTATTAATAGGAATTTATTTATCATTAGATTTCTTTAAAGTAAATAAATATTTTAAAATGATAATTCCTAAAAAATATCATAAAGATATAAAAACATTAAGAAGTTCATTTAATACAATGTTAAGAAATTATGTAAATGGAACACTTTTATCAGTTTTATTTGTTTTTATCTTTACATTAATAGGATTATTAATATCTGGTATATCAAGTCCACTTTTATTTGCTGTATTTGCTGCTTTAACAAATATTATTCCTTATTTTGGACCTTATATTGGAGGTATACCAATAGTATTAGTAGGATTTGCTATTAGTCCTGTTACAGGAATAATTTGTTTAATAACTGTATTAGTTGTTCAAATAGTAGATGGAAATATATTATTACCAATTATAATGGGAAAAGCTGTATCTTTACATCCTATTACTATTATGTTAGGACTTTTAGTATTTGAATATTTCTTTGGAATAATGGGTATGATTTTAGCAACACCGATTATTGCAACTTTAAAAATAATATTCCAATTCTTTAATGATAAATATCATTTTATGAACAAAATAGTAAATGAATAAAGTGTAAAATTTATGTAAAAATATGAAAATGTATTTAATAAATATTGAATACATTTTTCTTTTATGATATATTCACAATAGAGGTGGAATATAATGACATATCAAGAAAAAGTTGATTACTTAATTCAAATAGAAAAACAATTTGAAGGAAAAGAAATGTATGATGGAATAAAAAGAATATATCAAATAATAAAAGGTGAAGTTTATGATTTTGAACTTAATGTTTTTAATATTTTATATAATTCTATTATGAATGAAAAATCTCAAATAGAATTTTTGAATGAACAAAAAGAAAATCATAAAAATGATGAATTATTTAATGAATATCTAGATAAAGAAATAGAAAGACATAAAAATAATATTAAAATGTTTGAAGAACAAGTATATAGTTTATATTCAAGAGAGTCTTTAATAAAATTTTATAATAAAATTTATACATCATCTATTAATGATTTAAATAATCAAAAAAATGAATTGGAAAAAGATCCAAATAATCAACTTGCTAAATCAATAATTAGCCATGTCACACTAAGAATTAACCATTTTAATAATATTTTAAGTGTTTTAAATGGAACTATTTCTGAAATGTTAGGTTCATATATTCAAACTTCTGAAATAGGACATAGATTATAAAGTAAGCAATGTAAAATGCTTGCTTTTTTGATGTAAAATTTTTTATAATAATTAAGGAGAGTGAAAAGATGAATATAGATATTATTAAAACATTAGCAAATAATTTGAGTATAAGTATTAAACAAGTAGAAAGTGTTATTAAGTTACTTGGTGAAGGAAATACTATACCTTTTATAGCAAGATATCGAAAAGAAGTAACTGGAGGTCTTACTGAAGATAAAATTAGAAGTATCGAAGAAATGTATAAAAAAGAAGAAAAGTTACTTGAAAGAAAAGAAGATGTTATTAGATTAATAGATGAAAAAGGAATGTTAACTGAAGAACTTAAAAATGAAATATTAAATTGCACTAAACTAGTTGAAGTAGAAGATTTATATCTTCCTTATAAAGAAAAGAAAAAAACGAAAGCAAGTGAAGCTATAAAAAATGGATTAGAACCTTTATCTAAAGAAATAATGAAGTTTATTGATAATCCTAAAGAACTTGCTAAAAATTATTTAAATGATAATGTTAAAACAATAGATGATGCTATTCTTGGAGCAAGTTATATCATAGCTGAAAATATAAGTGATAATGCTAAATTTCGTAAAAATATTAGACTTTATTTATGGAGAAATGCTATTTTAAAAACTAAGGAAAAGAAAAATCATGAAGATTTAAAACATGTATATGAAATGTATTATAATTTTTCTGAACAAATTAAATATATAAAGCCTCATAGAATACTGGCAATTAATCGTGCTGAAAAAGAAAAAGTAATAACCGTATCTTTTGAATTTGATAAAGATTATATTATTAAAGATTTAGAACATAAATTAATAAAAAAAGATAATGAAAGTGGTAAAATAATAAAAGATTCTATTAAAGATAGTTTAGATAGATTAATACTTCCTAGTATAGAAAGAGAAATAAGAGGAGAGTTAACTGATAAAGCCAATGTTCAGGCTATTGAAAACTTTAGTAAAAATTTAGAACATTTATTATTAACTCCTCCTATTAAAGATAAAACAGTTTTAGCACTTGATCCAGGATATAGAACAGGAACTAAAGTTGCGGTTGTTGATCCTCAAGGAAGTGTTTTAGATATAACGGTTATTTATCCAGCAGAACCTCATAATAAAATAGCAGAAAGTGAAAAAATAATTCTTGATTTAATAGAAAAAGATAAAGTTGATATAATAGCAATTGGAAATGGAACTGCTAGTCGTGAAAATGAAGAATTTGTTGCTAATTTATTAAAGAAAGTAAATAGAAAAGTAGAGTATATAATTGTAAATGAAGCAGGAGCGTCTGTTTATTCAGCATCAAAACTTGGTGCTTTAGAGTTTCCTGATTTAACTGTTGAAAAGAGAAGTGCTATTAGTTTAGCAAGAAGACTTCAAGATTCTTTATCAGAACTTGTTAAAATAGATCCTCAAAGTATTGGAGTAGGATTATATCAACATGATGTACCATCTAAGGAATTGTCTGAAAGTTTAGACTTTACTGTTTCTAAAATAGTTAATCAAGTTGGTGTTAATATTAACAATGCTTCATCTTCTATTTTAAATTATGTATCTGGACTTAAGAGAAATGTCATTGAAAATATTTTAAAATATAAAGATAAAGTAGGTAAAATAAAAACAAGAGAAGAATTAAAAGAAATAAAAGGAATGTCAGATAAAGTATATGAACAGTCCATTGGATTTTTAAGAATAATAGATGGAGATAATCCTTTAGATAAAACTGATATTCATCCAGAACATTATCAAGATGTAATAAATTTATTAAATAATATTAATTGTTCAATAGATATGATAGGATCAAATGAATTAAAAGAAAAATTAGATAGTTTAGATAAAGATTATTATAAAAAGTTAAATATAGATAGTTTTACTTATGAAGATATTATTAAATCGTTAGAAAAACCTAGTAGAGATCCAAGAGATATGTTAGATAAACCAATTTTAAGATCAGATATTTTAACTATTGATAATGTTAAAATACATGATAAATTACAAGGAACTGTAAGAAATGTAATTGACTTTGGAGCATTTGTTGATATAGGTCTTCATAATGATGGATTAGTTCATATATCTAAAATGTCTAAAAATTATATAAAACATCCAAGTGATATTTTATCTGTTGGAGATATAATTGATGTATATGTAATAGATATTGATAAAGAAAAAGAAAAAGTAAAATTAAGCCTTTTTCTTGAATGAATGTATCATATATAATTGACAAATTTATAATTATGTAGTAATATTAGTATGTAAGCAAGGAAACTTGCATATAATAAAAAAGGAAACATTCAGTTTTTGCATGCTGAATGTCTACCAAAATGAATTTTGAAATAGACATTTAATTCTAGGTTAGAATTAGATGTCTTTCTTTATTATATTAATCTATAAATGATTAAAAGAAATAAAATGGCTATTACAAAATTTAAGACCTTTAAAATAAAAGTTTTCATTTTCATAATAATCAAACCTCCTCAAAATGTATTTTCAACATGTAAATTCAAGATGAGAGACTTGCTAACCATTGTCAAGTCTTTTTTTAATTTTTTCAATTTTTTTGTAT
>CAMVLU010000080.1 GCA_947168405.1 uncultured Clostridia bacterium | reverse complement strand
TCTATTCTATAGCTGGAATAATGTATGGATTAGAAACAATGATATATTCAATTATTTATGCAGCATGCGATAGTTTATTAATAGATAAAATGCATGAACAAAATATATGTTCAACTGCATTTATATTCTGTAAAAAGAATCCAAAAAGAGTTAATGATTATATAAAGAATGAGTTAAAAAGAGATTTTACTTATTGGGATGCTAAAGGTGGATTTGATGATTCAAGAACTTATATAATCTATACAGCATTAACTAAATATGAATTAATAAAATTAGAAAGATATTTAAAGAAGTATGATGATCATATGTTTATGATTAAAAGTATGGGAGTAGGAATAAAAGGAGAATTTGAAAAGAAGTTTTAATTACTAAAACTTCTTTTTATATGCCTTTTCTCTTATTAATACACTCAATTGCATCATTCAATATTAAATTATAGTTATCATTAATTGTCTTATTAATATTTTTAATAATCTCAAATAATGATTTATTAAATTTTACTACTTTTTTATGTGTATTATTAATAATTTTTTCCTTACCATTATAATCATTTTCATATTTAACTTTAGCAAATAAATAATTAATATCAGAAATCTCTCCTCTTAAAGCAGCAAGAGAAGCTAAATCAATACTTAATAATTGATTTATATTATCAATATCCATTAATAACTTATTAATCATAGAAATATCTTTATATTTATAAAAATATATAATTTTATTTTTCATACCAAGTAATTCAAAAGTATAATTACATGCAATATTATTTATTTTATCTGATAAATTATCATCTATATATTCATATTCAGAATTCTTAATAAATTTAATATTAATACTACTAATATCTCTTATTAGATTATTATAAATATTAATTGTTTCATATAATTTATTTTCAAATTCTAATTGATTATTAATTTTAATATTATAATCAATTAATTTCTTCGTTTCTTTCCTATCTTTAATAATTGTATATAATAAAGCTATTATAGATATAATTGTTGCTAAAGCAGTATAATCTACTTTAATATTATATTTTATAATTATAAATATGGATAATCCAAAAATAAAAATAAATAATAATACTAAAAATATCATCAATATAATTTTCTTAATATTCATAAATATCCCCTACTACTTAAACAAATTGTTTTTAGCTTCTTTAAATAATTTACTACTATATTTAGAAATATCTTCAAAAGTATTTATATTATACTTTTTAGATACTTTTTTAAAATAATCATTCATATCTTTTTCTTCTATATATCTAGTAGATGGTTCATTATCTTTTAACCCTTTTCTAGCAATAATCCAAGGATCAGTAAGATGTGACATTTCTCTAAGAATAGGGCCACTATAACAACCAAAATTCTTAATAATAGTATCCAAGTATTCTTTTTCTTCATCACTTAAATTAAAATCTCTATCTTTTAATAATTCAGAATAATCTATTTTTTCTCCTTTATAATATGAAAAACAATCATAAACATCTTCATATACAGGTCCATATTTCCACGCTTTAGGAATATCATTAAATATTTTCCTATTTAATAATAAATTAGAAAAACCATTAGCAAAATATAATATCTTTTGAAGTGATAATGGATCAGCCTCATCTAATTTAGATATTATATATAAAGAAGAATTATATAATTTAGAATGATTACCTACTAATTCTAATTGTTTAGTTTTACCAAGAGACTTCTTATATGCAGTCTCTGATATTTTATCCTTATTACCATATAAATATAATTCAAATAATAACGGACTATTTAAAATACCTTTTAATAAATCAGATATCTCTCTAGTAGGATTAGCACCATCTAAATAACGAATAATATTTACTTCTCCTAAACCAAGAACTAAAGACAAAGGTTTTTTACCAATATTATATTTAGTTAGAATTTCATTAATCTCATCAGTAGTAATTATATCATAATGTTTTCTAAGTTCATTATTAACTACTTGTGTATCATAATCATATAAATCATCTAAAAAATCACCATTACACTCACTACATATATAATATTTTTTTAAATATTTTATTTTTACATTATCTATCTCTATCTCAGTTATTTTTTCATTATAAGTACATTCAACATCTTTTAAACAGTTATCACAGAATTTTATCATTTTGATTAACCTCCAAACTCAAAATCATTATATTCATGAAAGGATACTACAACTATCAATTTATTTTTATCATATAAGTCTATTTTAACATAAAGTTTCATTGTATCTTGTCGACCATTAGTAGCACTGTAAGTTCTTACAGGTGAAAAGAAATATAAATCTCTTCCTATAAATTTATCATTTATACTATGTTCTTTCTTTTCAAAGTCACTGACTTTTAAAGATCTAAGAACATCTTCTACATCTTTTTCTTTTATATTATATAAATATCTAAAAGTATTATTCTTAGGTCTATTAAATAGAACTTTAAATCTACCACTAGAATCTAAAATAGATTTAATAGTATTTAAATAATCTTGTATTTATTTTGATGTCATTATACTCCTTTCTCCCTCTTCTTCTTTCAATTATATTTTAAACTTAAATAATATTTAAGTCAATATATTTTAGTATCATTGATACTATTTTTAATAAAATATAATCTATTAATTTTTGTAATACCTTTTCTGATATTTCTTCATAATTTTATTAATTAACTTATTTCTTGTCTTTTCACCTAACCTTTCATATTCATTAGATTCTATCATTTTCCTAAATCTTGAGTTAATCTTTCTTCACTTAACATTTTTCCAATATTATAGTAATTATTTAAATCACTTTTATTTATAGAATAATTCTTAACTTTTCTATTAATTTCATTATTTATTAATTTTTTATCTCATTATAATAATTCATATTATTGTCACATCAAAAGTATTATTCGCAATTATTTGAATTATTTAAATATAATAATATCTAGATAATTGATTAATTCTTGTTAGTTTATTGAATCATCTGTAAATATACGTTTCGGCAGAAATAGGATTAATCCAATTTTTGCCGTTGATTTAAATAATTTGTGATGATATAATTATTGTGAGGTGAATGCTTATGATTAAAAGATCTATTACTGATAAATTTCTAGATTTATCAAATTCTAGAAAAGTTGTTTTAATTACCGGTGCACGACAAGTTGGTAAATCAACATTTGTTAAAGATTTAAAAGAAGAGGATAGAGAATACATCACTCTTGATGATATGACTATCAGAAATCTAGCAAAAACTGATCCAAAATTATTTTTAATGAATCATCAAGGAAAAGTTATTATTGATGAAGTTCAATATGCACCCGAATTATTTCCTTATATTAAAATGGAAGTAGATGAATCAAATGAAAAAGGTAAGTTCTGGTTAACTGGTTCTCAAAAATTTTCTTTAATGAATAATGTTTCTGAATCACTTGCAGGAAGAGTATCTATACTTGAAATGTCTTCATTAAGTTATAATGAAAAAAATAATATTCCAACAAATGAATTTGATCCAAGAAATATTAAAATAACAAATAAAGTTGATCCTAATGATATATTTGAAAACATCTTTAATGGTGGTATGCCAGAATATAATGTTGATAAAGTTGATAGAAACCAATTCTTTGAAGACTATATTCAAACATATCTTGAACGAGATGTTAGACAATTAACTCAAGTAGGTGACTTAAATAGATTTAGAAAATTTATGGTTGCTGTTGCTGCAAGAACTGGAGAAGTTTTAAATTATAATAGTATTGCTGAAGATTCAGATATAGATGCAACAACAGCTAAAAGGTGGCTATCCATTCTAGAAGCAAGTGATATTATCTATTTATTACAACCTTATTCTAATAATATGTTGAGCAGAGCAATTAAGAATCCAAAAATTATTTTTATGGATACTGGTTTATGTGCATATCTTTGTGGATGGAGTAGTAAAGAGACATTAGAAAATGCAGCAACTTCTGGACAATTCCTAGAAACATATGTAATTAGTGAAATAATTAAAAATATTAGAAATAATAAAAGAACTCTAAACTATAAATTATTCTATTATAGAGATAGAGATCAAAAAGAAGTAGATTTAATATTTGAATTAGATAATGTCATTTATCCATTTGAAATTAAGAAAACTGGAAATCCAAATAAATCAATGATTAGTAATTTTAATACATTAGAAAATAGAAATGTTACTGTTGGATCAGGTGGATTATTATGTTTTTATCCAGATACTATTCCTCTTGATGAAAAACATAAGTCTTATCCTATATCAGTTATCTTTTAGTCAATAAATTGCAGTTCCTTTTTAGGAACTTTTTCTTTTACTTAATTTCAGATATTTCTATTAAATAATTAATATCAATTTTTAATTTGCCTTTTGACTTCTAAATCTTTTATTTCAATTTTATCTTTGGATACTAATTTGTTTTTTATAGATTCTGGTAATCTTTCATATTCATTAGATTTGATTCTTTGTCTTAATTGTCTTACAGATAAATTATGATTAACTGTTATTTGTATGTAATAATTAATTTTATTAAAATCATTGTTCCATATTATTTCGCAATAGTGAGAAAACGACAATTTGTCCGACAATGTCGGACATTTTGAAAATACATCATAAAATCTTCTAAAATATCTTAATCTAGATTGTGTATACCCTTTTCCTAGATCTTCTGTTAATCTTTTTGAATATTCTTTTATGATTCCCTCTCCATAATGTTTACCTGCTTCACTTAACATTTTTCCAACATTATAGTATGTACTTAAATCACTTTTATTTATAGAATAATTCTTTACTTTTTTATTAATCTCATTGTTGATTAATTCTATTTTTATCTCATCATAATAATTCATATTATTGTCACCTCAATAGTATTATTCGCAATTAATTGAATTATTTACATAAAAAAACAATATTTTTATATTATCTTCTACACAATCTCATATTCTCTTGTAATTATCCTATTATCTGAACAATACTTAATGACGTATTCATTGTTCTCTCTACAAATAATAATACCAATTGTTTTATCTTGATTTATTTTTCTTATATTTTGATCTATATAATTCATATATACTTGTATTTGCCCTACATGTTCTTTTCTTAATTCTGTTACCTTTAGTTCTATTACTACATAGCAGTTATATTCTATATTAAATAATAGTAAGTCAATATAATTATAGGTAGTACCTAATAATATTTTGTATTCACTACCAATAAAACTAAATGACTTACCTAGTTCTTTCATAAATGATTCAATATCTTCTAATATTAATTTTTGTAATACTTTTTCTGAAATGTTTTCATAATTATTTTTATTATTAATTATGATAGGATTCTTAACAAAATCTACTATACTTTGTCTTTCTTTATTAATTAGCTTATTTCTGGTCTTTTCATCTAATCTTTCATATTCGTTAGATTTAATTATAGTTCTTAACTTTCTAACTGATAAGTTCTGTTCTTCTACTATATTTAAATAGTAGTTAATTTTATTAATATCATTATATTTTAATACTTCGTCATAATGGCTCCATGATATTTTTGCCGACAGTGTCGGCATTTTTTCACTTGTTACAAAATTATAATATTTAAGCATTCTATATAGCAATCTAATACTATAATTCTTTTGCAAATCATTCTTTAATCTTTTTGAATATTCTTTTATAATTCCTTCTCCATAATGTTTTCCTGCTTCACTTAACATTTTCCCAACATTGTAATATGCATTTAAATCACTTCTATTAATAGAATAACTCTTAACTTTTCTATTAATTTCATTATTTACTAATTCATTTTTTATCTCATCATAATAATTCATAGTATTTCCACCTCAATAGTATTATTCGCAATTAATTGAATTATTTACATAAAAAAACAATAATTATTATATTATTATTTTTATACTTATAACCATAACA
>CAMVLU010000079.1 GCA_947168405.1 uncultured Clostridia bacterium | reverse complement strand
AAAAATAAAAAAATGAATGGAATTTGTACTTTAGTTTCTAAAAAGAAAAAACCATTTATAGGAGAAAAGAAATTTTTTGAACATTTTGAATTTACTGTTGTTGATACAATAGATGATTATGAATTACTAGCTTTAAAGTTTAATGATTCTGAAACTCCTAAATTTAATGATAATGCAAGAACTATGATAATTGATAATGATGATTTTACTATTTATTATTCCAATGAATGTCCATATGTAGAGTATGAGGTTAAAGAATTAACTGAATATGCTAAAGAAAATAATATTAAATTAAATTTTATAAAAATAGACACATTAGAGAAAGCTAAAAATGTTCCATGTGTATTTAATAATTGGGCTAATTTTTATAAAGGTAAATTTATTTCTAATACCATATTAAATGGTAATGCTTTAGAAAAATTATTGAAGTAGTTTAAGGGAGAATTATATGAAAATATCATTAGACGATATAAAAAATAAAACTGGTAATGTTTTAGATAAAACAAAAGAAATGGTTGGTAATACTAAAAATAGTGTTGTAGAATCATCAAATAAAATTGCTAAGAAGACAACAGAAAACTTTGATATTTCTAAAAAGAAAGTTATACAAGCAATGGATCAAAATGGTGATAATGAATTAACTATTGAAGATGTAATAATAGCAGGATTAAAAGTACCAGGTATAAAAATTAAAAGAGATGATTTTTTAAAAAAGGAATTTGGTACAAAATATAATAATGAAATTGTTAACAAAATTGTGGAAAAAAATCCATTGTCTGCAAATATATCACTTGCAGAAGTAGATAAAATAGCCGATGATGTAATCCAATATGAAAGACTTCGTGTATCGGGAATTTCAACAGCCTTAAGTGTTCCTGGGGGAGTAGCCATGGTTGCAACATTACCAACAGATATAGCTCAATATTATGGATATATGTTACGTGCTGCTCAAAAATTATTATATTTATATGGATTTCCTGAAATAGACATTTATGGTGAACAACTTTTAGATTCAGCTACTATGAATACTAT
This sequence comes from uncultured Clostridia bacterium, assembly GCA_947168405.1. Lineage (GTDB taxonomy): Bacteria > Bacillota_I > Bacilli_A > RF39 > UBA660 > RUG591. Next base: position 5,040 of record CAMVLU010000079.1, on the reverse strand, counting down.
TATAGTTTGTATGGGAGTTATGTATGGTGTTGCTGGAGCAAATTCAGCTTTAAAAACAATGGCTAAAGCATTAGGTAAAGGTGTTGAAAAGAAATTAATTAATAAAGCTTTAACCAAAGGAACAATTTATCCAATAGTTAAAGCAGTATCTAAATGGTTTAATGTTAGAATGACTAAAGAAATATTTGCAGGATTCTTTAAAAAATCTATTCCAGTTGTTGGAGGAGTAATTGGCGGAGGAATAACTTACGCAACATTTAAACCTTGTTGTGAAAGATTAAAAAATACTTTAAGAGAAACTAGATTATCAAATCCTAATTATGATGATAGTAATTTAGAAGAAATAACAGATATAGATTAGGATAATATATGAAAAAGAATAATATTTTAATTATTATTGTTATTATACTATTTATAATTGGAATAATAGTATATTTTAAAGTAAAAGGAGAAAATAATATGGAATATATTGATGGAGGAGTTGTTAAAAATAGAAGACTTGAAGGATACAATGAAGATATTAAATCTAAAGAAATAATTAAATTTGCATATAAAAATGGAGAATTTAATGTATTTTGTGAATTAAAAGATAATGTTCTTCATGTTAAATCAACTGGTGGTAATTATTCTAATCGAGATAATTCGTATTTTAAATTAGATTATAATGCCAAAGATAATAGTTTATTAAATAAATTACAAGATATTATAGATAAATATCAAATTAGTAAAAACAATGGATATGAATATGAGGTATCAGGATTACCCGAAGGATATGGAGATACTATTAATGTTTTATATAAAAGTAATGAAAAAATATATAAGTATTCTAATCAATCTCATAATTTAAATGAAGAAAGTATTAAAGAAATATATAATGTATTTTATGAATGTGCTAAAGAAAATGATTTAGATTTTACAACTAGTAAATCTAATATAAAAGTCTATGATGATGCTAATATAGATTATTTACAAGGAACTTGGATAGGAACTCATTTTGGAAATAAGTATAAAGTTGTATTTGACAAAGATAATGTAAAAATATATAAAAATAATGAATTAACAGATAATACAAAGTATTTAATAATAAATGGAGATATTATTACTGATAAAGTAAAAAAAGATGTAGATAATCCCAAAGATAAATATGATTATGAAGAATTTAATTCTCTTTCTATAATGAAAAAGAAAAATGATTTTACTATTGTTGCTTATTTTATGAAAGATAGTTATTCAACATGTGATTTATTAAAAGAAAAAGAAAAAATAGTATTAATAATAAATAATATATGATATACTTAAAATGAAGGAGGACTTTTATATATGAAAAAAACATTTGTAGTTGCTTTATTATTAGTTGGTGTTTTAACTTTATTTGGATGTTCAAAGAATGCAGGTCTTGTTGGAAAATGGGCATATGGTAATTATGTTTATACATTTAATGAAGATAAAACTTGTTCATATGATGCATCAGGAACTAAAATGGAATGTACATATGAAGTAGATGGTGATAAACTATCAATTCTTTATAAAGGAAATACTGCTCCATTTGAAACAACTTATAAAATTGATGGAAATACATTAACTATTAAAGATTCATTTGGATCTGATGTAAAATATACAAGAAAATAATGTTTTAATAAAGTCAGATTATTCTGACTTTTATTTTATCAAAGGAAGTGAAATGATGTATTTTAAAAAAATAGTTGGAGATAGAATATATTTATCTCCTAAAGGTGTAAATGAAGAATCAATAGAAACTTATACAAAATGGATGAATGATTTTAATGTAACTGATTATATTGGAAGAAGTTCAGGAGTTACAACCTTATCTGGTGAAAAAGAATGGTTAGAAAATAATTCAAAAATATCTGATAAAAGAGATTTTGATATTGTTGATTTAGATACTGATAAATTAATAGGTTCTGTTACTTTAGAACATATAGATACAATTTCAAGAACAGCCGTTTTAGGAATATTTATAGGAGAAGAAGATTACCGTAATAAAGGATATGGAACAGAAGCAATTAATTTATTATTAGAATATGGTTTTAGATATTTAAATTTACATAGTATTAGATTAGATTTATTAGATGTTAATGAAAGAGCCCATAGATGTTATTTAAAATGTGGTTTTAAAGATTCTGGAAGAACTCGTGAAGCAATATTTTTAAACGGAAAATACTATGATAAATTACATATGGATATATTAGAAAAAGAATTTAAGGGAGATTATATTAGAAATAAAAATGTTTAGCAAGGAGATAAAATATGACAACAAATAAATATTTAGAAAATTTAGAACCTTTATTAAAAGATTATTTTAAAATTTTATCGGATGAATTTCCAAAATTTTTACTCGATTATATTTATACACCTAGAATGCAAAAACAAGATGGTATAAGTGTATCATGTGGAACTTATTATTCTAAAATGTTTAATATAGATTTATGGTATTCTAGTTTAGCTCATAGTGTTGCAGTTGCTTTAATAATATGGCATTTTACAAAAGATAAAAAACAAACACTAGCAGGACTTTTTCATGATATATCAACACCAGCATTTAAACATTGTATAGATTTTATGAATAAAGATTATGAAAATCAAGAATCAACCGAAGATTTAACTAAAACAATGATTTTAGAATCAACTGAAATTATGAATTTATTGAAAAGAGATAATATAGATATTGAAGAAATATGTGATTATCATATCTACCCTATTGCTGATAATGATACTCCAATGCTTTCAGCAGATAGACTTGAATATACTTTATCAAATGGACTTGGACAAGTAAAAAAACTATGGAATCTTGATGAAATAAAAGATATTTATAATAATATTAAAATAATAATTAAAGAAGATGGTAATCCTGAAATGTATTTTACTAATTTAGATAAAGCTTTAAGATTTATAGAAGTAATGAGTGAACTATCTATTTGTTATATGAATGATAATAGAAGATTTGGAATGCAATTTTTAGCTGATATTATGCGTATTATGTCTGAAAATAAAAAGATATCCATAAATGATTTATATGAATTATCAGAAAAAGAAATTATTGAAAAAATAGAAAAATGTAAAGAATATAATATTTCAAATAGTTTTAATATATGGAGAAATGGAAAAGAAGTATTTGTAAGTTCTAATCCAGTCTCTAATAAATACTCAATTAATGTTAAAGCTAAAAAAAGATATATAGATCCATTAGTAAAAACAAAAGATGGAATTAAAAGAATAAGTGAAGTATCAAATATTGCCAAAGAAAAAATAGATAGTATTTTAAATTATTCATTTGATAGATACTTATATATGGATTTTAATCTTGAGGAGAATAATAATGATAAACAAAGAGTTAAAACAATACATAGAAAATAATATATTCCCTGAATATAATAAGAATGAAATAGGACATGGAATAAATCATATTAAATATGTAATTGATAGAAGTTTTCAATTAGTTAAAGAAAATAATTTAGATGTTAATTTAGATATGGTATATGTTATAGCATCATATCATGATATAGGACATCATATTGATTCTAAAAGACATGAAATAATATCTGCTGAGATTATGTCAAAAGATAAAAATTTAGAGAAGTTTTTTAATAAAGAAGAATTACAAATTATAAAAGAAGCAATTGAAGATCACCGAGCATCAAGTGATCATGATCCAAGAACTATATATGGAAAAATTGTATCATCAGCAGATAGAAATAATACCATAGAAGATTGTTTAGAAAGAACCTATACATATGGTAAAAAATTAAATCCAGATGCAACAGATGAGGAATTATATGAAAGAGCATATGATGCTTTGGTAAATAAATTTGGTGTTAAAGGATATGCTAAATTCTACTTTAAAGATCAAGTATATGAACAATTTTTAAAAGATATTAGAGATTTACTTAAAGATAAAAATAATTATATTAAAACTCAAAGAGAATATATAAAAAAATTAAAAAAATAATTATCCACATATATGTGGATATTTTTATTAAAATAGAAATAAAAAACTATTAAATTATTAAAACATATTGTTAATAAAATATAAAATGTCAAGTCTGTTGAATAAAAACATTATAACTAATATAATATTTAATGAGGTGTATTAATGGAAAATAAACATACTAAAATATTAGAAGAAGAAAAAGAAGATATAAGAAAAAAATTAAATTATATGTTATGGCTTGAAAAATTTACAGAAAATAATCCTAAATTTTCTAATTTTGACTTTTTAGATGGTAGAAAAAATCTTTCTGAAGAAGATAAAAAAAATATATACTGTTTTAATTTATTTTATAATGTTATAAAAAAATATTGTGAAAATAATTACATATATCCAGTTATAGATTCTAAAAATTCAAGTCATTTTAATATTAAATATAATAATATTGGATATCAAATAGGATTATCATGTGGCGAGTATTCTTATATGTATTGTAAAAGAAATGATAATTATGATGATACTTATATTAATTATGAAGATATACTATTAAATAAAAAGCAACCACATACTGATGATATAAAAAAAATATTAGAAGAATTACAAACAATTGTTATTTCTTATTATGAGCAAGGTATACCCATTCAAGCTATACAATCAAGTTTAAATAAAATAGAAATACAATTATTCAATAAATCTGAAAATGATAAAATGCTGGGGAAGATATTATGAATATAAAAGAGTATGATAGTCTTAAATCAAATATAAAATTCTATTCAAAAAGAGCTTTTGTATATTTTGATTATGAAGGAAATATATATGAAGTAAATTCAGATACTTTAAATAATATAAAACAACAATTAGAATGTCCGTATAAGATAGAGTTTAATAAGTTACCTATTAACATTGTAGTTAGTATTATAGAAAGTTTAAGTGATGAAGATACTGATTTCTTTGTTTATAGAGTTAAAAATCCTAAGACTAATGATATAAATTATTATGCAATAATAAATGAAAAACAGAAAATAAAAAAACTTGAAAATTTGAACTGAACCCCAAAAGTTGGACAGTTTATAAATAGTTTCTAATTAGAGGAT
>CAMVLU010000078.1 GCA_947168405.1 uncultured Clostridia bacterium | reverse complement strand
ATTACGTAATAATAAAACCAAACTATAAAAGTTCGGATTATTTTATAATGGAGCGATTGGTTAAGTTATTTCAAACTTTTTGACACCACTTTGACACAAATATCAATTTCTAATATAATTTTACTTCTTTTCAAAAATAATTCAATAGTTTTTTTATTTAGATAATAATAAATTATTAAGCAGTAATAACTTCTTCAGATAATTCTTCTATATATTTTAATACCGCTTGTATAGCACTGTTAACACTAATATCTAGCCAATTAACTTTTGGATTATTTAAATTATTTTTGTATATTCTTGAATTTAATATTTTTGATAATCTATGATATATATCGTGTATATTATTTTCTCTCATATTTTGATCATTATAAATATAAATATTGAATGTTTTAATTAACTTATTTTTATCTAAATCACATTCATTAATTAAATAATAAAAATCAAATAAGTCCTTATATCTAGTAGATCTTGCTCCCAATCTTAATAAAGATTTCAACTTTTCAGTAAATATTTGTTCCATTGAATTGATAAGTAAACTAACATTTTCATTTAAAGCATCTAACTTAAAGCAATAATCATCTTGCTCTATTTCAAATAGTTTGTGGATTCCTATATCCAATTTTGTATCTATTTCATTATTGTAATTATCTTTTATTTTAATGAATACTCTTTTACCGTTATAGTCTTGATGTTGTAATGGTGTAATTCTACCTACCACTTCAATATATATACCATCATCTACACTATTTAGAATATTAATAAAATCTAAAATTGATTTATCTTCTAAAGAATATTTTATAAAATCTAAATCTAAATCACGAGTTGCTCGGCGTTTATCATTAGATATAGAATGCATAACAACTCCGCCCTTGATAGTAATATGATTTTTAAACTTACTTTTAGAGATTTTTGATAGTATTATATCTTGAGAAGCTTTTGACTCAACATCATTTGTTTCATAACCTAAGCCTAAATAGTTATTTATAATATGTTCTATATTCACTAAAATACTTCTCTTTGCAATATATCAAATAAATTTACTTCATTTTTGAAAAGAGAAACATATTCTTCTATTTTATACATATCAAGTTCATTGCTAATTTTCCTATAATTCTCGATTATTTCTTTATAATAATCAAATGGAATAGAGGCTCTTTTTCTAATTAATTCTATTAATAATCTTTCTCTATCATAAATATTGACCTTATTGCCATTAATATCAATTTCAGTTTTTCCTTTATCAAGTATATCTTTAAACATAAATATTTGAACAATATTTTCATCGTTTATTTTATTTGAATTTCTATTTGTTGCTAAATAAACTTTCTGTGGAATAACATCTGTTAAATTATAATAATAAAATGCTGAATCCATAGTAATAATTCCACTAGGATATTTTTTAGATACTATAACGATAGGATTAATATACTTTTTATCAGAATAAACATTATTTTTTAATTTATATATTTCTCCTCTTTTTATTGCTTCTTCAATACTATTTCTCGTTCCATATTTTTCTAATACTTCTTGATATGAATATAACATTTTTCATCACCACATTCATTATATCATAACACCCCACACAAATCAATAATGTGTGGGGTGTTATGTGTTTTTTCTATATTATAAAACCGAACTATAAAAGTTCGGATTATTTTATATTGGAGCGGGTGGTTAAGTTATTTCAAACTTTGTAGCACCACTAAGACACCAATATCAATTTCTAATAATTTTTTATAAATTAAAGTTTAGTTCATAAACTTAAAATTTAATTTGGTGGAGTCGATTGGATTTTCACCAATTTCTGTTGAATACAACCGTTTTATTTTATATAACTACGACCCCATAATAAGCCTCATTTCGGCTCATCAACATTATACTATTATTTTTTAGGAAATACAATAGGTAAAGGATCATTTTGATGCTTTCCAGAATAAACTTGTGCACGTTCTAGCATTGTTGGAGTATATACCATTATAGCATTTGGCATATGATGTCTTATAATATTTCCAACAGTCGCTTCACTTGAAGCTATAACCTTAGAACGATTAATTATTTTTTCTTTATTCCAACCAAAAAGTTCATAAAATTTTCTGCCACGTTCAATTATACGTGCTAAAATCACTTCATCAACTGGTAATGGCTCAATAATTATTCCTCCATAGCCTACAATGTCCATAAGTTCAGGAAATTTCTTGCTTAGCAAAGAAAAACTCATACCTTCAGGTACATACTTGCAAAAATTTTGAATATTTATATCTAAATCACTAAGCATATTTACTGTTTTTTCTGGCTGTTCAAGTGCAATATCAAAAAAAATTGCTTCTGGATTTGAACAATTAAACCCTAATTCTCTAGTTTTTCTTGTAATATCCATAAGAGTTTTCAAACCATTTTTAGTAGTATTTCCAACATCATCTATACGAAAACCTGCTTCACCTTTTCCTTTAATATATGAAGGACAAAACAAAGCATAAAAATGTAATGTTTCTTCTTTTTCTATAATTTGACATAATTTTTTAGTAACTAATTTGTTGCGCCAACCAATAACCTCAATTGATTGTAAATATCTAAACCAATTTAAGATTTTTTCATTAAAATTTGTTATTTCAGCTACATACTTTAATTCATTGAACTGTTCTTTAGATATTCTTTCATTGTTGATAAAATCGTTTATTTTCTTCGATAAACAGCTACCCATAAACATCACCCATATTCGATGATATTATACCTTTTAAAAAAAATGCTGTCAACATTTTTTTAATAATATATGCAATTTGTCATGTGAACTGGAATATCATCTTTTATCTGCTTCCGTGTCTTCCATATAAGATTGTCTAATTGAACAGAATTAATAACAATACCTTTATTATTCAAATATTTAACCATAAATTCTATAACATATAGAGTATTTCCTCGTATTTCTATTTCCATTTGACTATTATGTTCTATTAAAGATTTAGAAAAAACTCTTTCTAATAACTCGTCACTATATTTAAATATACCAGTTGCTAAAAAAATCTTTGGAATAGCATAATCAGCACAGCCAGTCAAATTATTAATATTATTTATATTAAATCTAATCGTTGGAGATAAATTATATAAATCATTAACTAGTAAAATTGCTCTTTTATTAAAATGAATTACTTTTCCTTTATATATACTTTCATCATTAAAATGTTTAAAATTACTAATTATGTATTCAATAAGTTCAACATCACTCTTTATTGAAAATAATTCATCATAAAATTTATTACCTTTCAATTTAATAACATTTATAGTATTGCAAAACAAAGAATATCTTTCTTTCATTAACGAAGGTACTTTACCACCAGAATAAAATATGTTTGTAAACTCTTTTTCACTAATATCATAAAGATTATCAATAGTAATAACGATTTTCCTATCTTCTATTGCCTTTAATAAAGAATAAAATAAAGCTTCTGAACCTCGATAATCATATCCTTTATATTTAATTTTCCAATCAGGACAACCCCAAAAGCAAAAATTAATGGATTCACATATAAACGAAAAAACAATTTTTTCTTTTTCAGTTTTAAAAAAGCTTAAATCATTTAACCAATAACTATAATTAAAATCTGCAATTTGATTAAGAAATGAATATATCTTATCATTATTAACAAAAACGTATTCACTTTTTTCTCTTAAATATTTTAAACTACCAATATCTTTCATATAAATTTATTATTCCTAATCAATTACCTGGGGCATTGGTAAATCAAAAGAAACGTGATTATATTGTTTTATGCCTTGAGCATTACATAATTCCCTATATTTATCATCCCATGATAATCTATAAGATTTAGATATATCTAAGCCTATTTTTTTAACCCATTTCTTAACTACTTCTTCTGGACTATAAGAATCACTTTTATTCTCAATTTCCAATGCAATACCAAAAGGATACTCGTCTACTGCTATTTCTATCTCATCATTTATAAAAATTGTGCGATATCTTTCATAACTCTCTATATTTTTCATTTTTAAAACATTATTAATTATAAACATTAAATTTTCGTATTCTTCATACTTAATATTTAATTCAACTTCTTCTTCTTTGTTAACTTCTGTTTCTGTTGTAGATTTTATTCTTCTTTTCCAACTAACTTTACACTTTGAAATATCATCATTTTTTGTAATTCTAATTCTAAATCTACCATCAATTTCTTTTGAATAGAAACTATTATTAATACTTGGATGATCAAATTGACTAGTCTTCTCATAGCATCTTTTTTTCATGGTTAGTTCATTAATACTTTTTAATTTGTTTATTATTTCATCTTTTTTTATTGTATTAAAATAATATCTTACTTCATATTCCATAAATTATTCATCTCCTTTTTTTAGCAAATTATATATTTCTAATTCCTCTTGAATTGCAACCTCTATATCTGCGAATCTTAAGTTATAATCAGTAAAGTTTTCATCTTCATAATCGGAGTTTGAAACAACTTCATTAAGTACATTTCTATTTAAACTACTAATTAGTTTTTCTATAAATTTTTTTATATCCTCTCTTTTTCCATACACATCCATAATTCTATTCTCTATGTTTGGTAGTTTCTTTATATATATATTAATATTTGGTATTTGTCTTTCTGAAATAATAGTAATCATCTCAACCCTTTTTACATAATCATAATCATTATTTTCGAAAAATGATCTTAACTTTGACAAACTAATTTCTTCTTGTAAAACCTGAGTTTTTTCATCATTAAAAGTACGTTGTTCAACATGAATTTGACCTTTCATAAAAATACATGGCTTTCCAATTGTATCAAGCACTTTACTGCTTCTAACTCTAACTGATTTATTTTCTTTTTTGCTTTCAAAATAGTATAATTTTTCAAGTGATATTCTATCAAAAACATTTTTTCCATACAAATTTTTTAAAGCTTTAAATATACTACTATTTACTTTACAAGAAAAATTATTTTGTAATTTAATAATTGAATCATCAACAATATATCTCTTTTCAACACCACACAAAATTTGGTCATAAAAATTTAAGAATTTATCTTTAGTATTTTTATTAAGATTAAAAGTATTATCATGCTTAATTTTATCAACTATATTAATTAAAGTTGACAATGCACGACCATTATATTTTCTATCAATAATAAACTCTCCAATTTTATTTATTACTTCATCATCAAAAGTATGAGTTTGATTTAGTATTTTAATCAAATATTCAGAAATATTATCTGCATTTACATCAAAATCTTTATAACTACTATACTTAATTACATCTAGTCCCAAATTTTTTAATGAATTGATTTTTCTTTCACTTTCAGAAATCAAAATAAACCTTTTAGATGCTAAACCTAAATCAGATAATATTTTATATACTATTCCATAACTTCTACAATCATCAAAATTCTGATTGCCTAATAATAACTTTTGTGCATCATCTCTATTTTTTTCTCCAATATATTGACCTTTTTCATCACGCCCAGATACTTGTAATTCTAATTCTTGAAGTTTATAATGTAATCCCCAACCTTGTGCTTCTTGTGGAAGATGTATAAATATTCCACCTTCATCCTTTATCTTAGCAATAGATTCTAAACGTTGACTTTCACAATCACAATGCAAATCTCCATACATTCCCAACAAACATTCACACTGAATTCTTAATAATAATTCTTTAGATATAATCAAATTTTTAAGTTCAGATGTGTAATTAAACGTTTTCTTATATAATAAGTCATTTATTTCGGTCGTTTTAATCAAAATTAAAATATTTTCATTAGTTAATCCATATTTTACTATTTCATTATTATCAGCTTTATAGCATATAGATAATGTTGTGCCACCAAATAACTCATTGTTTTTCTGAAAATAAAATGAATACTTATTTTTCATATGCAACACCTCGTCTCATATAAACAACTTGATTATACAACTAAATAATAAAAAAGTAAATATAGTACAAATCAATTGACATCCACATCATTTTCTAGCTTCTTACTTACAATATCAATCATTTAAATCCATCCTTTCTTTTACATAACAAAAAAATATCAACTTCTTTTTAGAAATTGATATTAATATATTAAGTCTAAACTATAAAAGTTCGGATTATTTTATAATGGAGCGGTTGGTTAAGTTATTTCAA
>CAMVLU010000077.1 GCA_947168405.1 uncultured Clostridia bacterium | reverse complement strand
AATTGTATACTTGTTTTAATTTTATCAAATTCATTATTTGTTTTAATTTTAATTCTTTTTTTATCCAATAATTTATAATAAATAATTAATAAAATAAATGGAACCATTAAAAAATAATAATACCAATGGAGGCTTTTTATAAAATCAAATACGTAGCTAATAACAGCTCCTGTTTGACTAGATACATTTAATGATATATAAACACCTACAAAATTATTTAATCCTACTTGTAAAAGAGAATATAAAGAGATAATAAATATTAAAACTATATTTAATATTTTTTTTGTTTTATCTTCTAAAAATAATTCTATAAATGAAATAATTAAAGATAAAAATAATGTACTAAATAATATTCTAATTGTTGATATATCTAATAAATTAAAGATACTTACTATTTTAAAAATTATTTCAATTAAAAACCATGGAATAAATAATAATATAGTATTATATAAAAAAACTGACAACTTTTTCACATCTAACACTTCCCTTATTAATATTATCATAATTATAGACATTTGTAAATTGACAATTAGTTAGAACTTTGTTATACTTTTTTTAGAAACTAGGTGATGATATGAGTTATGAAGAAGCTCTTAAAGTTTTTTCTTTAAATGAAGATTTTACTGAACAAGAGTTTAAAAATAGTTATTATAAATTAGCCAAAGAAAATCATCCTGATATAGAAAGTGGTAATCAAGATGATATGACTTATATAAATGAAGCTAAAATTATTATTGAAAAAAAAATAAAACAAGATTCAGTTAATAACTTAAAAGAAAAATTTAAACAAGAGATTAATAAAATTAAAACTAAATATCAAAATAATGAAATAGTAAATGTATGTGATATATATAATCAAAATATAGATGCAATTGATAACCTAGTTGATTTAGAAAATGAAAGAAAAAAGTTTTATACAATAATTGATAAATTAAAAAGAGAAGTAATATTACCAATTTTAAAGAAAGACCAAGAAAGTTGGTTATTAAAAAAAGAAAAAGGTCATGAAAATGATATTAAAGAATTAATAAATAAATATATAGAAATAAATAAAAATGCAAAATCTATAGAAGAATTGAACTCTATTAAACAAAAATTTACTTTTATATATAATAAATTATTAGATGATGAAAAAGTTAAAATAAAAGATTTTATATCATTTAAAGATAAAATTAAAAGAAGTTTAATATATCATTTTTATAAATATTCATGTGATAGTTCTATATCAATTATTATTTTAAGATATGAATTATTACTTTCAATGTTATCTCTTTTAGAACTTAGTAATATTAATAATATAGAAAATATTTATAATATTATTAAAGATGTTAATTATGATAATCCTAAAGAAGAAATAAGTAAAATAAAATTATTATTATTAGAATTTAATCATAATAAAGATATTAAATATGAAGATGTTGTAAGTCATAATAAAATAACTAAAAATACATTAAATATTCCTTTAGAAAAAGAAAAAGCAGAACTTGTTAATAGAATGTTAGAGAGTTTTTATACAATGTGTACAAATAAAAATATGAGTATTGATAAAATATTTAAAGATAAAGATAAATTTATTGATTTAATGAATACTATTAATAAAAGTTCTATTGATACTATAGCCAAGACTTTAAATTACAAAGAAAATAATTGGAAAAGATATAAAATGATACTTGAAAGTGTAGATGATTTTTCTAATCCAAGTAAAATATATATTGAAAGAGAAACTGGTAATATATGTGTTTTAAAAGAATATAATAATAAAGTTTATAGCATTTATTTAAATGGTGAAATAGAAAAATCAATAGATAATAAAAATGGTATTATTTGGAAATATATTTCTTTATATAATTTCTTTAGAGTATCATATTTTACAGAAGGTAAATCAGTCATGGAAGTATCAAGTAAAAACGAAATAGTTTTATTTGATTATAATTCAAATGATTTATATTTTACAAGTGATTTATTACTTAGATATATTGATGATGATTCAGAATTATCTTTTGAGTTTTATCCAGTTAAAAATAAATATAAATATGTATTATCTAATAATGATCAAGTAACTAAAAATAATTTTTTTGATGAATTTAAAGCACGTGATAAATGTTTAATGGCATTACTATTATTTATTAAAAATAAACAAAATGAAGAAATAAATAAAAAAAACTTTGATATTTTAAATAAGATATGATATTATATAGTAAATTCAATGAAGAAGAGGAGTATTAAATTATTTATTTAAAGAGAGTTCGTGTTAGGTGAAAACGAATAATAAATATTTAAGAAGGTAGCTTTGGAGATATATATTTGAGTAAATAGAATATATTGTTAATCGCATTAAGATTTTAAGGTAACTAAGTTACAAATTAAGGTGGTACCACGAAGATTTCGTCCTTTAGGATGAAGTCTTTTTATTTTGAAAGGGTGATATTATGGAATTAGAAAAAAAATATGATCATGAAAGAGTTGAACAAAATAAGTATGAGAATTGGAAAAAGAAAGGTTATTTTACTTGTGATGAAAAATCAAATAAAGAACCTTACTGTATAGTTCTACCTCCTCCAAATGTTACAGGAGTATTACATTTAGGACATGCTTGGGATGTTACTCTTCAAGATATTATAATTCGTTATAAAAAGATGGAAGGGTATGATACTTTATGGCTTCCAGGAATGGATCATGCTGCTATTGCAACTGAAGCAAAAGTTGTTAAGAGATTAAAAGATCAAGGAATTGATAAATATAAATATGGAAGAGAAAAGTTTTTAGAAGCTTGCTGGGATTGGACTCATGAACATGGAAGTATTATAAGAGAACAATGGGCTAAACTTGGTATAGCACTTGATTATTCAAAAGAAAGATTTACTTTAGATGATGGTATGAGTGAGGCTGTTCGTAAAGTATTTGTTGATTTTTATAAAGAAGGTTTAATTTATCGAGGAGAAAAGATAATTAACTGGGATCCAGCTGCTAAAACTGCTTTATCAAATGAAGAAGTAATTTATAAAGAAGAAAAATCTGCTTTTTATCACTTAAAATATAAGTTAGAAAATTCGGAATTGTTTATTGATGTTGCAACAACAAGACCAGAAACTTTATTTGGAGATACTGCTGTTGCTGTAAATCCTGACGATGATAGATATAAAGACTTTGTTGGAAAAAATGTAATTTTACCTATTGTGAATAAACCAATTCCAGTTATAACTGATGAACATGCAGATATCTCGAAAGGAACTGGTGCTGTTAAAATAACTCCTGCTCATGATCCTAATGACTTTGAAGTTGGCAATCGTCATAATTTAGAAAGAATTGTTATTATGAATGATGATGCAACGATGAATGAAAATGTTCCTAAGAAATATCAAGGAATGACAAGAGAAGAATGTCGTGAAGTGGTTTTAAAAGACTTAGAAAAAGAAGATTTACTTATAAAAGTTGAACCATTAGTTCATGAAGTAGGTCATAGTGAAAGAACTGGAGTAATGGTTGAACCAATGATCAAAAAACAATGGTTTGTTAAAATGCGTCCACTTGCAGATCATGTTTTAGAAACACAAAAGAAAAAAGATGAAAAAGTTAATTTTGTTCCTACAAGATATGAAAAAACAATGAATCATTGGATGGAAATTACATATGATTGGTGTATTTCACGTCAACTTTGGTGGGGACATCGTATTCCTGCTTGGTATAAAAATGATGAAATATATGTTGGAATGGAAGCGCCTAAAGAAGATGGTTGGGTACAAGACTCTGATGTTCTTGATACATGGTTTTCTAGTGCTCTATGGCCATTTGCAACTTTAGGTTGGCCAAATAAAACAAAGTTACTTGAAAGATATTATCCAAATAATTGTTTAGTAACTGGGTATGATATTATTCCTTTCTGGGTAAATAGAATGACTTTTCAAGGAGAAAAATTACTTGGTAAAAGACCTTTTAAAGATTGCTTTATACATGGACTTATTCGTGATAAAGAAGGAAGAAAATTTAGTAAAAGTTTAGGAAATGGAATTGATCCATTTGATATGGTTGATTTATATGGAGCAGATGCTTTAAGATATTATTTAGCAACTGATGTAGCTCCAGGAACTGATATGCGTTTTGATGAAGATAAAATTAAATCAACATGGAATTATATTAATAAAATTTGGAATGCATCAAGATTTGTATTATCTAATATTGAAGACTTAAAAGAAATAAAATTAATTGGATTAAAACCAGAAGATAAATGGATTTTAACAAAATATGAAAAATGTTTACATGATGTTAAAAAATTCATGGATAAATATGAATTTAATAATGCTGGAGCATCTATCTATGAATTTACATGGAATTATTTCTGTGATAATTATATAGAAATGGCTAAGTATTCAATTGATACAACAAGTACTAAATCAACATTGTGTTTTATTCTAACAAATATTTTAAAAATGTTACAACCATTCATGCCTTATGTAACAGATGAAATATATTCTAAACTTCCTGTTAAAGATACAGAAGACATTATGATATCAACTTATCCTAAATATGAAAAAAAATATATTTTTGAAAGTGAAGAAAAAGCCGTTGATGCTCAAGTAGAATTTATTAAAAACTTTAGAAATGTTAAAGCTGAAAACAATATTACTCGCGACATGAAAGTAATGTTTGATACAGAAGATGATAATGAACTTATTGTTAACATGTTAAAAATTAAAGATAATATTGTTAAAAAGCCATTAGGAATAAAAGCCTATAAAGTATTTTCAAGAGGTGTACAAGCAAGAATATTCTTTGAAAAAATAGAAACTGAAGCTGATAAAATAGCAAAAGAAACAGAAATAAAAGTATTAACAGATTCAATTAACAGAAGAGAAAAATTACTTGCAAATGAAAATTATGTTAATAAAGCACCTAAGAATATTGTTGATTTAGATCGAAAAAAACTAGAAGAAGAAAAAAAGAAATTGGAAGAATTATTAAAGGATTAATAGTTCTTTCTTTTTCTGTTTTAATTTGATAAAATAAAAATGTGATGAATATGGAAATAATAGATGAATATTTAAATTATTTAGAATATAATAAAAATTATAGTCTTAAAACAATAGATAATTATCGAATAGATTTAGTAGATTATTTTAATTATTTAGAAAAAGAATGTTTAGATTATAAAGAAGTAGAATATGAAAATTTAATGGGGTTATTTGATCATTTTGATAAACTAAAATTATCTGCTAAAAGTATTAGAAGACATATTAGTTCTTTAAAAGGATTTTATAAATATTTAAATAGAAAAAATATTGTTAATGATAATCCATTTGATTATGTTGTTCTTCCTAAAAAAGAAACGAAATTGCCAAGATATTTAAGTTATGATGAATTGTTAGAAATATTTCATAATCTAGAGATAAATAATGAATATGATTTAAGAGATAGATTAATTCTTGAACTTATGTATGCAACAGGTGTTCGTGTATCAGAACTAACAAATATTAAAATAGATGATATATCTTTAACTAATTCTAGTATTAATGTAATAGGAAAGGGTAGTAAAGAAAGAGTTGTTTATTTTAATGATATATGTAAAAACATATTAAAAGATTATTTAGATGTCTATGATAATTTAAATAAAAAGAAAATAAATTATTTATTTTTAAATCATAATGGAGATAAATTAACAACAGCTGGTATTAGTTATATAATAAATCAAATTATAAAAAAAATATGTTTTAATAAACATATTACTCCTCATATGTTAAGACATAGTTTTGCAACTCATTTATTAAACAATGGATGTGATTTATTAACTGTTCAAGAGTTACTTGGACATTCATCTATTTCTACAACAGGAATATATACTCATGTAACGCTTGATCATATAAAAGATGTTTATTATAATTGTCATCCAAGAGGAAAAGAGAAGAATTAATCAATCTGAATAGGAACAGATTTTAATTCTTCTTTTATTAATTCTTCATTTTTAATAATATGACTATACAAAATAGTAGATCTAAGTTCTAATTTTAAAGATTTATTTTCAGTATCTTTATAATTAGTAATTATTGGATAAAAGAATTCATCTTTATTATCTTTTAAATATTTTCTTCCTTTTTTAGAGAAACCTAATACTCTTATATAATCTAAATTATATTTATCATCTTTTTTAATATTTAATAGTATATGTAAAAACATTCTATTTAATTTATTATAAGTATATCTTTTACTTTTTAATGATTCAAGTAATTCTTGATAATTATTAG
>CAMVLU010000076.1 GCA_947168405.1 uncultured Clostridia bacterium | reverse complement strand
TATTATGAAAAATAATATAATACTAAATATTTGATTTCTTGATATTAATAATTTTATATGTTCATATCTTAAGAAATCTAATAAAAATTTAATAATACATACTATTAATAATGAAATATAATTTATATATTTATTTCTTTTAAATTTATTTAATAATATAAATAGAATAATAAAAACAATTGTTTCTACAATTTGTATAGGAAATTGCCATATATCTAAAGTGTTAATATATTTAATTTTAAATAGTCCATTATATGGAATACCACCACAACATCCAACTATAGAGCAAGCTATTTTAGTAAGTCCATAAACCAATGGTAATGATAATATAGTATATTTAGTAATACTACCATCAGTTGGAATAATTCTTTCAAATATAATTGCAGCAATAACAACACCAACTAATCCTCCATACGCAGATAAACCAGCATATAAGAAACTCTCTTCACCATAAACTAATGATGTATACATTTTCCCACATACGAAAGCAAATACAATATACATAATAAAATACATTAATATTTGTTTGTTTTTATATCCATCTTTTTTTAAATTAAAATAAATATAATACATTCCAATGAATACAGATAATACAATAATAATTCCATAAAAAGGAAAATTAATTTTAGGAATTATCATTAACTACACCCACTTGTATCAATTGAAGCACAAGTTACCCAACACCAAATAAAGAATAAAACAAATAAAACAATACCCAAGAGAATAGAAATTATTATAACCCACATAACAAACTTTAAAAATTTATTATTTGGATATTTAACCCTACCATAAATCATTGTAACTAATCCAGCAAGTGGCGCAATACTAGAAAGACTAGAAAGTGATGATTTAAAATTACTAGATAAACCATAAAATAATGATGAAATAAGAGGCGCACTAATAAAATATAATACCAATGCCACTATACCCAAAACAGTAGGTGTAGAACCATCTTCATTAGAAACTTTATTTTGATTATTATTTACAACTCTATCAGACACTACATTATTTGGATTTAAACTCATACCACAAACACCACAAAATTTTGTTCCAGGAATTAGTTCCGCACCACAATTAGAGCAAAATTTTTGACCATGATTATATATAGATTTACCACAATGTAAACAAAACTTTGCATCTTCACTAACATTCATATCACAATTAGGACATTTCATATAAACACTCCCTTATTATTATCTATTTTAGTATAACATAAAAAAGAATTAAACCAATTCTTTTTTATTATATTTTACATAACTTAATGTAATAAAAATAATTGTAATCAATAAACTAATAATAATCATTATAGGATTAATCTCAATATTAGAAATAACATTTCTAGTATCCGCTAAAGTATATAAACTAAAATATTTTATAAACTCTACTTCTTCACTTAATTCACTTAATACACTAATTATATAAAATAGGAATACTAATCCTAAACTAATTCCAGTAATTCTTCTAGATTTATGCATAAAAGTTGAAATAAATAAATTAATACTAAATAATGGTAATGAAACAAATAAAGGAGTAATACTTAATAATAGAAATTGTTTAGTATCTAAATCACCACTTAATTTTAAAGAAATAAAATTAAATAAACCAAATAATAATACAATAAGTATAGTATAAATAATACCAACTATTACTTTATTAGTAATTATATTATTTCTCTTAATAGGTAATGAATTAATATATTCAATAGTTTTATCATTTTCTTCTTTAAGTAGTATATTACCACCTAAAAATGATGAGTAAATACCAGTAATTAATAATATAAACATAAATCCTTCTGTTTTAAACCATCCATATGCAGTAGTAATAGAAGTAACATCCATATTAAATGCTTTTAATACTTCAGGAGGAAATACTTTCATCATTTCATCTATTTCCTTCATAGATTCATCAGTAATAATATATGGATATATTAAATATACAAGTAAGAACATTGCAATTAAAATAAATAACCAAATAATAAAACTTTTTAAATTTACTTTTAATTCTCTTTTTATCATATTATCACCTATTTGTAATAATTAATGAATAAGTCTTCTAAAGAGACCTCTTCAATTAATAAACTTTCTATATTATATTTACATAATTTATTAATTAATTCATTTGGTTTTAAATTATTAAAGAAAATTACTTCATTATTATTTTCTTTATATACTTTTAATTTTAATTCTTTTTTAATATTTTCTATGTCCTTAGATATAATTCTTAAATATGTATAATTATCCTTCTTAATATTTTCAATTGTATCTTCTTTAATAATTTTTCCATCTTTTATTAAACCAACTTTATCACAAACACTTGAAACTTCACTAAGTACATGAGATGAATAAAGTATAGTAGTACCCTTTTCTTTTTCTTTTAATAATAAATCATGAAAAGTATTTTGCATAATTGGATCTAGTCCACTAGTAGGTTCATCTAATATTAATATATCTGGTTCATGCATTAAAGCAAGAACTATTCCAACTTTTTTTAAGTTACCCAAAGATAAATCCTCTATTTTTTTATTTAAATCAATCTTAAACAATTTAACTAATTCATTCATTCTCTTACCTAGATTTTTATTATAAAATGTCTCATGATAATTAAGTATTTCTTTAGTTGTCATATCTCCATATAAATTAACTTCTGAAGGTAAATAACCTATTCTTTTTTTTACATTTATATCATCAAATTCTAAATCTTTGCCATTTATATAAATATTACCAGAAGTTTTATTAATTAAACCCATAATAGTTCTAATAGTTGTACTTTTACCAGCACCATTTGGTCCGATAAAACCATATATTTCACCTTTATTTATTTTTAATGAAACATCTTCAATTCCTCTAGAATTACCATAATACTTTTTTAAATGTTTTAATTCAATAATTACTTCACTCATATAATCACCTCTATTATTATATCATTTTTCTTTAGATAAAACTTTTCTTGCCCAACTCCACTTATTACATTTAGGACATTTCAGATATCTTGTAGTAATAATATGTGGAGCAAGTAATGCAATAAAATAGTTAGAATGAAATTTATGATGACACTTCATACATTCATAATAACCAATATCTACTTCTATTTTAAAATTATAAAACATTGCTATACATAATAATAAAGTTGATAAAACAATAACTATTCCAAGAATTGGTCCTTCTTCAAGCGTCATACTTGCAAGCATCATAATACCTAAATAAAACAAAATATAAACTATATAACTAACATACATATTAATATATAATTTTTTATTATTAATTTCTTCTTGTTTAGCCATAGAAAGTAATAACTCTTCTGTTTTTTTCTTTTCATCTTTCATATTAATTTTCTCACCATTAAAAAGTTCATTAATACTAATATCTAATATATTACAAAGATCTAACATCTTATCAGCATCTGGTAAAGATAACCCTCTTTCCCATTTAGATACTGCTCTATCTGTAATATATAATTTTTCAGCTAATTGTTCTTGAGTAAGATTTTTCTTCTTACGACACTCTGAAATGAACTTACCTATCTTAATTAAATCCATGAACTTTCTCCTTTCATGAGAATAATATAATATAAAAAGATTAATAATAACACATACTATTAGTTGAGTTAATTATAGTATAAAAAAAGCAGATAACCCTGCTTAAAACTCTATTGTTTTAGGTTCATCTGTAAATGAATAAAAAGTTGCTTTAGCATTTGTAAAATATAATACTTCTGTATTATCATCTTCTGCTGAATACATATTCTTAAGCATTGGATTAGCATCTAACATACTAGATTTAGCTTCAATTCTATCATCTCTAACAACTTTTCCTTCTAGTCTTACCCAAACTTGTCCATTAAAAGCACATATTTCTACATTAGGATTAATTTGCATTTGTTTAGATACATTCTTAACTTTACCAGTTTGAATATATAACTTATCTTCAAAAATATTAACTACACCAAAAGGTCTAACTCTCGGTTTATCTCCATCAATAGTTGCAATATAAAATGTTCCTACACTTTTTAAAAATTCATATACTTCTTTCATATTAATTCTCCTTACACTCTTCTATATCCAGTATATCATATAATTTATTATAATCCCATCTTGTCTTTTACTGTATCAAAATATAATTTTGATGATTCAGGAAATGTTAAATTATCAGGTAAATCATCGGATAATATTATTTCAGACATCTCATATTCTTTAGGTAATTTTTCAAGTTCTAATATTTCACAATAACATAACAATCCATAAGTTGATATCTTATAAACACATACTGGAGTAATTTTAATCTTAGTTGCTCCAGTCTCTTCATACATTTCTCTTTTTAAAGCTTCTTCCCATGATTCACCTTCTTCAATGTGACCTCCAGGAATTTCCCAGCCTTTTCTTTTCTTATTGTATGAAAATAAATACTTATCTTTATATCTACATACACATACTACTCTAGTATATTCATCTTCATCACAATAACCTAACTCATAAGTGTTAATTTCAAACATTTTTCTTTTTTCTTAATTTATCTATTAATATTAAAATAATAAATGTTAATAAAAATACCAATATTATTGAAATAATTAAACTAATAAGATTAAAACCAACATGATAAGATACTGATATACTACCACCAGCAGTCATAGGATATAGATATATTTTTAGTAAATTAACTCCAAAACCAATATATTCAGTACACTCTCCTCCTGGAATAGCTTTCGCAAATAAAAGATTATGAAACATATTTGCACTTATTAAATTAATACAAAATAAAATCATATTAAGTACAATAGAAACAATACTTGCAATTAAAATTTTCTTTTTCATATAATACACTCCTCCTAAATAATTAAATTGCATCACTAATAATATTTTCAAATATCTTCTTATTCCCTTCATAACTTAATGGAGATATAGGACTAGGATGATATATTGGAATAACAATATAGCCATCTATTTCAAATGTTTTTCCAACTACTTCGCTAAACTTAGAATATCTAATATTTAGAATTGCTTTAGTAGCCATATCCCCAAGAGATAATATAATAGATGGATTAATAATATTAATTTGACTAATAAGATAATCTCTACAATTATCTTTACATTTTATTAAATATTTTCTTTCTTTAGGATAACATTTAATAGCCTCTAAAAAACAAGTATCATCTAAAGATAAATTTATCAAATTGAGTAATCTTTGTAATACAACTCCAGATGGTATTAATTTATGATTCTCATCATACCAAGCAATACCACTTTTTCTCCATCCATTATTTGCTGGAGCTTCACCAATAATTAATATTTTATTTGATTTTCCTAATGCAACAGTTGTATTCTTAGGAAAATGTTCAACCATATCATCACATCTATTACATTTATTAATTAACTCATCTATTCTAGATAATTCCATATAAATCTCCTAAAATTATTATATTAAAAAAACTAAATTCTAGTCTTCATAAGTCTTCTTTTTTAAAATATATGGAGGTTTATTATCAAAAGATCCATCCAAATATTTTTCATCAGATGATAAAATAATTATATCTATTTGTCGTGTATAAAGATTATCTAATTGATGAAAAAATCTTGGGGCACTTTCTGATAATTTAACCCAACCACCACTAAGAAATAGATAAGAACCATCGTCAAGCTTCTTAACACCTCTAGCAGTTCTAGGAAATGGAAGCTTTCCTGGAGTAATAATACCTGCATTATTAGGATATATTTTTTCCAAAAAAGGAGGAACACATCCATTATGATAATGACCAGTAAGTTTAGCATCAAATACACTAAGTAATTCTTTAACTCTACCATCGCAAAGTGACTCAGGTGAATGTGTAAGAAGAATTTTAGGTTTATCTTTAGGTAAATTTTTATATAAATCCTCATGTTTTATAAAATCATCATAGAATGCACAAGAATCATCTTTCATATTAAAAAACGAACTTAAATAAGCATCTTTTTTTTGCCTATAACCAGCAAAAATAATTTTATCATCAGTAAATAACATATCATTTAATAAATTTACATTTGGAATATCACATAATTTTTCCCATGCATCTTTACAATCAAAATAATAGCCATCATCTTTAGCATCTTTATATACAAAATCATGATTACCCAATATTATCATAGTAGGCGCAATAGTAGAACATAATTCCAATAATAACTTCACTTTAGCTATGCTTTGTCCTTCAGTTAACTCTTTAGGTGAATCAACTAAATCACCAACTAAACAAATATAGTCAGGATTTTCTTCAATCAAAAAATCAATTAAATGTTTTATATCTTCACTTTTAACTAAATTAGATATATGAATATCCCCAATACAAGCAATTTTAATATTGTCCTTAACATTTTTATTATAAATAATACTTTCTCTTGCATCTAGAATATTAGAAGGCATATTCATATAATCACGTATAATCTAATTATGTGATTTTTTCACATATATTAGATACTCCTTTCTGTATAATTTTTTAATTATAACTGAATCGAGTTATAATATCTAAGCACTGTGGATTTGTTTCTATAAATATACAGCTTTGACTGGTTAGAGGTGACGACTACCACAGGCTTTTATTTTTATTGGTAATTAGTTAGTTAACGCTTTGA
>CAMVLU010000075.1 GCA_947168405.1 uncultured Clostridia bacterium | reverse complement strand
AATAAAATTAATAATTTTTAACAAGATATAATTGGTGATAATATGGATAAAATTCTTTGGAATTTATTTAAAAAAACAGGTAATTTAAATTATTATCTTTTATATCAAAAAGTTAGAGGTAGTCATGAAAGAAACAGTAGAAGGAATAATTCTAAATGAAACTAATTATAGTGAAACTAGTAAAATATTAAATATATTAACTAAAGAGCATGGTTATATTTCAGTTATTTCCAAAGGATCAAGAACAATGAAAAGTAAACTTCGTGGAATAAGTATGAAACTTGTATATGCTAACTTTATAATTACTTATAAAGAAAATGGATTAAGTACTTTAATAGAAGGTAATCCTGTTAATTCTTTAAAAAATATTTTAACTAATTTTAATAAATTAAAAATTGCAAATAGATTAGTCCAATTAATAAGAAATGTTTTAAAAGAGAATAATGATATAAATTTATTTTATTTGTTAAGAGATTCTTTAATAAAAATAAATGATGGTTTTAATGAAGAATTAATATTAATTATATTTGAAACTAAATTATTATCATTTCTTGGAGTAAGACCTGATTTTTCTAATTGCATTAACTGTGGTAGTAGAAATGTAATTACATTTGATTTAACTATACCAGGTTCTTTATGTGATAATTGTTATCAAGAAGGATATTTGTTTTCAAAAAATACTTTAAAACTTTTAAATTTATTTTTAGATATAGATATTTCTAAAATAGATAAATTAAGTATAACATCACCTAAAACTTTAGAAGAATTACATTTCTTTTTAAAAGAATATTATGATAGTTATACAGGAATATATTTTAATTAATAGATGTCAACAAAAAAAGGTTGACATCTATATTTATATATAGTATAATTATCTAGAAAAAGAAAGGAAGTGTTTTAAATGGCAGTTAAATTAAGATTAAAAAGAATGGGAAGTAAGAAGAAACCAGTTTATAGAATAGTAGCAATTGATTCTCATACTAAAAGAGATGGAGAATATATTGAATTAGTTGGAACTTATAATCCTTTAACTGAACCAAAAAGTGTTAAAATTAATGATGAAGTAGCATTAAAATGGTTAAATAATGGAGCTATTCCAAGTGATACTGTTCGTAATTTATTAAGTGATGCAGGAATTATGAAAAAATTCCATGAAAGTAAGTTAGGAAAATAATATGGATTATATTAAATTAACTGAAAGATTAATTAAAGCATTAGTTATTGATGAAGATGCTGTATCTGTAAAAGAATTTCCATCTGATGATGAAAATAAAGTTGAAATACAAGTAATGGTAGCAGAAGATGATATGAAAAGAGTAATTGGTAAAAATGGTAAAATTATCAATTCTGTTAGAACAATACTTAAAGCAAGTAGTAGTTTACATGATCATAAATATATTAATCTAAATATAGAAGGGTTTTAAAAGTAGTTTTAACTACTTTTTCTTTTCTTTTTAAAAATAATATAGTATAATACATTAGGTAGGTGGTAAAATGAATGTTGAAATGTATAATGAACGAGATTTAATTACCATGAAATTATTACATTATTTTATAACTATAAAAAATTATAATCCTGTTATAGTTCAAGGAGCTAAAAGTGAAATATGGCTTGAGAATTTAGGAGAAGATATTAAAATAGTTAGAATAGTTAATAATTATATTCATAATAATGAACAAATGGAATTTGATCAATTTAAAACTAAAAGATTAGTTAGTAAAATACGTAAAAAAACATTTTCTTTAAATATGCAAGTTTTAAATATATTTACTGATTTGGGAGATAATGTTGATTTTAATAAAATGAATCAAGATGATAGAGTTTATAAATATATAAATGCTAAAGAAGAAAAAGATATATTAGAAAATAAAGTTATTAATTATAATTTTAGTGATATAGCAAATAATTTTCAATTTAATGAAAATGGATTACATTTATTTGTTAAAATAACTAATGATATTAATCAAAAAAATAGAGAAGAAGCTATTAAAAATGAAGATATATTTGCTCCTAAAAAAGTATTTTTAACTTATATTATACTTGGTATATTAATTTTTATTTATTTATTAGGATTTGTTTTTGGTCAATTAAATATGATTGATAGATTTGCTTTATATGGACCATTTATAAGAAATTATCATGAATATTATCGATTAATAACAGGTGCATTTTTACATGGAAGTATTATTCATTTAGCAAGTAATTGTTATGCTTTATATATAGTAGGTAAACAAATAGAAAGTTTTTATGGAAAAATTAAATTTTTATACATTTATTTCTTTAGTTTGCTATGTGGTAGTTTATTAAGTATGGCTTTATCAGAGAATCCATCAGTTGGAGCAAGTGGTGCAATTTTTGGATTAATGGGAAGTTTACTTTATTTTGGATATTATTATAGAGTATATATAGGAAGTACTTGGAAAAATAATATTTTACCTGTTATAGTTGCTAATTTAGCTTTAGGATTTTTAATTCCAGGAATTGATTATTTAGGTCATATAGGAGGATTAATTGGAGGAATACTTGCTAGTATGACAGTTGGTCTTAAATATAAAAGAACGAAAAGAGATACTATAAATGGTATTATAATATCAATTATCTTTGTTGGATTTTTAGTTTATTTAGGATTTTTTATGAAGTAGTGATACTTCATTTTTTTTGACATAATATTAAAAGAGGAGTTAAAATGATAAAAAAATTATTAATATTTATCTTTATTTTTATATTTATTTTTTCTAATATAGGTATTAATCCTAAAGCAGAAGATAGTTTACTTTCTAATGCTAAATCTGGATTACTACTTGAAACATCAACTGGAACAATTATTTATGAAAAAAATATTCATGATAGAGTTCCAGTTGCATCAATGACAAAGATGATGGGAATGATTCTAATCATGGAAGCCTTAGAAGATGGTAAATTGAGATTAGATGAAAAAGTTAAAGTATCGAAAAATGCAAGTGATATGGGAGGATCTCAAATATGGCTTTCCGAAGGAGAAGAAATGTTAGTTTCTGATTTATTAAAAGGAATTATGATGGCATCTGCTAACGATGGAATAGTTTGTATGGCTGAGCGAATTGGTGGAACTGAAGAAAAATTTGTCGAAATGATGAATAACAAAGCCAAAGAATTAGGCTTAAAAAATACGAATTTTGTTAATCCAACAGGTCTTGATGAAGAAAATCATTATTCCAGTGCATATGATATGAGTATTATTGCAAGAGAACTAATTAAACATGAAAAAATATTTGAATTTACGAATGTTTATGAAGATTATTTAAGAAAGGGAACAAGTAATGAATACTGGCTTGTGAATACCAATAAATTAATAAAGACTTACCAAGGAGCAGATGGATTAAAAACTGGTATGACTGATAATGCTGGTTATTGTATGGCAGTTACTGCTAAAAGAAATGGTATGAGATTACTTGCAATAGTACTTGGTGAAAGTGATGGTAAAGTAAGAAATAAAGAAACAGCAGAACTTTTAGACTATGGTTTTAATTTATATGAACTTGAGATGATTAAGAAAAAAGGAGATATTTTAGGATCAATATCAATTGATAAAGCAAACATAAATCCTATTGAAATTGTATCTAATCATGATGTTACAGTTTTAAAGAAAAAGGGAGAAGATAAAAAGAATTATAAATCTGATTTAAGACTTAATAATTTAAAATTACCTATAAATAAAGGAGATGAAGTTGGAACTTTAATTGTTTTAGATGATTTAGGTAATCAAATAGATAAAGTAAGTGTAACCATAAATCAAGATATTAAAAAAGATAATTTATTAAATATCTTTTTAAAAGTATTATTTAATGTTATAAATGGAAATCTAATATAATTATATATAATATATGATGAATTACCAAAAATTATAATAGAATATTATATCTAATTAGAAAGAGTCTAGAATATTAATTTAGACTCTTTTTAACGACATTTATTTTTTTGCTTTAACATATAGAAAAAAATTACTAGGAAATATCCGGCAAAATATCCGGTAAAATAAACGGCAAACATAAATTTTATTGGAAATTCATTAGAAAAATAAAAATCGATATAAAAAATATTATATTGATTTACGATATGTAAAAACTATGGTATAATTAATAGTAAGGAGAAAGTTAAATGAATAAAGATGATTTATACTATAATAATCAAACGCCAGTGGATAATAAACTATATCCTAAAAAAATTGATAATATAATGGCGTATGGAAAAGCTTTTGAACCTAAAATTGATCCAAGAACAGATTATGGCAGAGGTATTGTTTATAAAACTGGTGATGGTAAATATGTTGCTACTATGGAAGAAGTTAGGTTATATAATCAAATGTACTATGACAGTATGATGAAAAAAAGTGTTAATGATTATACTGAAGATAAAGGAATGCATAGATAAAATAATTATAAAACAATGATATACCAATGTATGTTTGTTTTTACTTATTATAAACTAGAATAATAAAATATTTTGGAAATATAATAATAGTGGTATACTAATTGACATTTTCACAAAAATATAGTATACTCATATTGCATTGAAGAAATGCTGATATGTAAATGTTAATCGCCCCTGGGTGGTGCGAGCAATAAATGATCCCAGTTGTGAAATGTTAATCGCTCCCGGGTGGTGCGAGCAATAAATTATCCCGGTTGTAAATGTGAAAACTTTATCTTTTAGGTAGAGTTTTCTTTCTTTATGTGATAGAATTTATGTAAGGGCGGTGTAATATGCAAATAGAAACTGGATATTTATATCATATCAAAGATGAATTTTTTGATAAAATAAATGAAAAAGGATTAATGATTAATCATGAAAATGGTCATAGTAGACCTTCATATTTAGCAATTAAAGATAATGATATATTATGGTTTATTCCATTAAGCACTAAAGTAGATAAATATAAATCAATAATAGAAAAGAAAGTAAAGAAATATGGAACATGCAAAACAATACTAATAAAAAAGATTGCTGAAAGAGAACAAGTTATTTTAATACAAAATGCTTTTCCAACAATAGAAAAATATGTAAAAAGTAAGCATAGCATTGATGGAAGATATATAAGAATATCTAAATATATTGAAAAAGAAATAATTGATGATTTTAGGTATATGCTATCTTTAAAGAAGGAAGGACTAAATTTATTCTTTACTGATATAGATATAATTAAAGAAAAAATGTTAGAAGAGTTATATAATTAAAATTGATTTGTAAAATAAAATAATTCATGGTATCATTTCATTTAGAAGTGAAACATTCATTATAGTAATATTCACATACAATTAAATTAATAAAGACTTACAAAGGAGCAAATGGATTAAAAAATGGTATGACTGACAATGCTGGTTATTGTATGGCAGTTACTGCTAAAAGAAATGGTATGATATTACTTGCAATAGTACTTGGTGAAAGTGATGGTAAAGTAAGAAATAAAGAAACAGCAGAACTTTTAGACTATGGTTTTAATTTATATGAACTTGAGATGATTAAGAAAAAAGGAGATATTTTAGGATCAATATCAATTGATAAAGCAAACATAAATCCTATTGAAATTGTATCTAATCATGATGTTACAGTTTTAAAGAAAAAGGGAGAAGATAAAAAGAATTATAAATCTGATTTAAGACTTAATAATTTAAAATTACCTATAAATAAAGGAGATGAAGTTGGAACTTTAATTGTTTTAGATGATTTAGGTAATCAAATAGATAAAGTAAGTGTAACCATAAATCAAGATATTAAAAAAGATAATTTATTAAAAGTATATTTAAAAATTTTACTTGGAACTATACAAGGAGAACTTATATAAAAAAATTATTCATTAATTTGAATAATTTTTATTTATTAATCATAACACTTTCATAAAAAAGAGGAAGGATAATATAACCATTATTTTCTAAATCGTTTATTAAATCAGGAAGAATTTGTGTTGTAATAGGATGATAATCATGTAATAAAACAACTTCTATATTGTCTGTTATAGTATTTTTTAACATAGACCATCCTTGATTATATGAAGAAAGATTTCTTCCATCACCATCTTCAGCTGTCCAATCAACCCATCCATAATTATGTTTTCTAAGTTCATCAACAATTGCATCTTTTTGACCTTTAGCAGTAACTGATCCGCCTGGAAATCTTACTATATTAGTAGTTAATCCCGTATAATTTTTAATTAATTCTTCTTGTTTTAAAAGAGCATTCATAAAAGAACTTGCACTTGAATATAAACCTTTATTCCAACCATGAGTATAAGTGTGATTTGCTATTGTATGATTATCTTTTGCAATTTCTTTATAAATTGAATGGCAATTATAAGAACTATTATCAAAGCAATTTGTTCCATTTACATTAGTTGTAAAAAATGTTGCTTTAACTTTATTATCTTTTAATATTTTTAAAACTTTAAAAGTATTATAATATGGACCATCATCAAAAGTTAAATAAACAATTTTTTTATTAGATTCATTATTTTGTATTTTATGTTCAACTTCACTAGCTAACTTAAAAACATTTTCTTTTTCTTCAATTATTAATTTATTTATATCACTTAATTTATTTAATTCATCTTTCTTATCAATTATTTCTTGTTTTAATTTACTATTTTCTTTATTTATATCATTATAATTAATATTTATATTTTTATTACTTTTTTTATTATTTTGATAAGTATTAAATTCTTTATAACCAAAATATAAAATTCCAAGTGATAAAATTAAATTAAATATTAAAAATATTATTTTAATTTTTCTTCTGCTTTTTTCCATATTTCTAATTCCTTTAATTCTTCTTTTTTATTATTTTTAA
>CAMVLU010000074.1 GCA_947168405.1 uncultured Clostridia bacterium | reverse complement strand
CAAGAAATCTTGATACTTTACTTCACCCACAATTTGATTCAGAAGCATTAAAGAAAGCTCAAGCAATGGGTAAAGGACTTGGAGCTTCCCCTGGTGCTGCATGTGGAAAAATAGTCTTTACTGCTGAAGATGCAGAAGTTCAAGGAATTGGTGGAAAAGGAGAAAAAGTTGTTTTAGTAAGACTTGAAACTTCTCCAGAAGATATCACTGGAATGAAAGCTTCTCAAGGTATTTTAACTGTTCGTGGAGGAATGACTAGTCATGCTGCTGTTGTTGCTCGTGGAATGGGAACTTGCTGTGTTTCAGGATGTGGAGACATAGTAATGGATGAAGCAAATAAACAATTCACATTAGGTGGAAAAACTTATCATGAAGGTGATTATATCTCAATCGATGGTTCAACAGGAGCTATCTATGATGGAATTATTCCTACAGTAGATGCAACTATTACTGGTGAATTTGGTAGAGTTATGGAATGGGCTGATAAATTCAGAACATTAAAAGTTAGAACAAATGCTGATACTCCAAAAGATGCTAAAAAAGCTCGTGAACTTGGAGCAGAAGGAATTGGTTTATGTCGTACAGAACATATGTTCTTTGAAGAAGATAGAATTGCTGCATTTAGAGAAATGATATGTGCTGATACTTTAGAAGAAAGAGAAGCAGCACTTGATAAGATTTTACCTTATCAACAATCTGATTTTGAACAATTATATGAAGCATTAGAAGGTGCAAGTGTTACAATAAGATTTTTGGATCCACCTCTTCATGAATTTGTTCCAACAGAAGAAGCTGATATTAAAAAACTTGCTGATAACACAGGAAAAACAGTTGAACAAGTTAAAGATATAATTGCATCTCTTCATGAATTTAACCCAATGATGGGACATCGTGGATGTCGTTTAGCAGTAACTTATCCAGAAATTGCTAAAATGCAAACTAGAGCTGTTATAAGAGCTGCAATTAATACAAAGAAAAATCATCCAGATTGGAATGTAGTTCCTGAAATTATGATTCCATTAACAGGTGAAGTAAAAGAATTAAAATATGTTAAAAATGTAGTTGTTGCAACAGCTGATGAAGAAATTAAAAATGCTAATATTGAAATGGAATATAAAGTTGGTACAATGATTGAAATACCAAGAGCTGCATTAACAGCTGATGAAATAGCTCAAGAAGCAGAATTCTTCTCATTTGGAACAAATGACTTAACTCAAATGACATTTGGATTCTCAAGAGATGATGCTGGTAAATTCTTACCAAGTTATTATGAAAAGAAAATCTATGAAGAAGATCCATTTAAAACACTTGATCAAAAAGGTGTAGGACAATTAATTAAAATGGCTGCTGAAAAAGGAAGAAGTACAAGAAAAGATTTACATTTAGGTGTTTGTGGTGAAACAGGAGGAGATCCTAAATCAATTGAATTCTATCATAACGTAGGACTTGATTATGTGTCTTGTTCACCATTTAGAGTTCCAGTAGCAAGACTTGCTGCTGCACAAGCTGCAATTAAAGCAAAAAACAATAAGTAATTAAACTAATAAAGGCTAGGTAAAACTAGTCTTTTTATGCTATAATATAATTGGTGATGTTAAATGATTTTATTAACAGCTTTGCCTAGAACTGGTAAATCAACAGCAATTCAAAAAATTATTCAAATGTTAGGAATTAAAAATTGTGGTGGATTCTTTACTGAAGAAATAAGAGAAGATGATGAAAGAGTTGGATTCATGATTAAAACTCTAAGTGGAAAAAAAGCATTATTATCTCATGTGGATATTAAAAGTGAGTATAGAATAAGTAAATATGGTGTTGATTTAGCCATATTTGAAAAAATATGTTTAGAAGAATTAAAAAATGCTATTATAGATGAAAATATTAAATACATAATTATAGATGAAATTGGTCCAATGCAACTTTTCTCTGAAGAATATAAAAGATTACTTATTAAATTATTAAAATCAAAAAAGCAAGTAATTGGTACCATATTTATGAATCAATATGAATGGTTAGATGATTTTAAGAAAAAAGATGGTATAGAACTAATTGAAATTACTTTTGATAATAGAGATCAATTACCACTTCAAATAGTAGAAAAAGTTACAAAACATGATGAAAATATGCAAAGAAAAATAAATAAGGCAAGAAGATATACTATGGAAATAGAAAGATTTATTCCAATGAATGATGGAATAGAAGTTCATTCAGAACATGGAATAAGAACAATTAAAATTATAAATGGTAACTATTTGTGTGATTGTGATTTTTATAGAGAAAATGGAACTTGCAGTCATATAATGGCTGTTATCAATTCAAATACTCAGACTTTAACTAAAACTAAAACAGAAAACTCAAGAATTAATAAAAAGTAATTACATAAATTAGTCATTTTAGTCTTGTTCATCCCAAATAGGTCCATGCTACAAGCGGCCATAAAGTCGAGCCAAAAATAGAACGGGAAGGCGTTCCGATAAATTAAATTAATAAAAGAACCGAAAGGTTCTTTTTTGTTGCAATAAAAAAGGTATTAGAAAAAATAATAGTACATAAAGATTGGTTTGAATGGAAATTAGTATTTTTAAATGAACCAATTAATTTAGAAGTGAAAGGAAAAAAAAAGATTATTTTATCTTAGAACACGAAAAATAG
Organism: uncultured Clostridia bacterium; assembly: GCA_947168405.1. Taxonomy (GTDB): domain Bacteria; phylum Bacillota_I; class Bacilli_A; order RF39; family UBA660; genus RUG591. The sequence continues at coordinate 4,172 of CAMVLU010000074.1, read as the reverse complement.
AAATTAAGTCATTTTAGTCTTTAAAAGAATACGTATGAGCGTCCATATTGGATAAGTTAATTATCTGGTTTGACAAGTTGCAATCAAAGTAAAAGAAAATTAATAATTTAGATTAGTTTAGAGAAATATAGTCTTTTGGTGATATTATATCGCAAAATATTAAGAATTTGTGATAATTGTTAGTAAATACAAAAGGGATAAGTAGTCAGTGAAATTAACATTGGCTATCTTTTTTATAAATTTATAAGTATTAAATAGTTTAAAAATTTTAAATAATATAGTATAATTCTATTATAATAGAAGTAAATTCATTTAATAAAAGGAGTAATATATGAAAAAAAATGATAAATTAGCTAGAAGTGAATTGTCTATGGAAACAGAAATAAATAAGTGTGTATTATGTTATGATGCCCCATGTAAAAATATTTATAAAAATATTGATCCATCAAGAATAATTAGAGCTATAAAATTTGATAATAAAAAAGGTGCTCTTACATTAATGAATAATACTATACTTGAAAAAAATGAAGATTGTAATACTAAGTGTCCATTAAATGTCAATATTGAATATATATTAAAAAACATAATTAAAGATAAAAATGTATTAAATGATTTTAATGATATTGATTTAAGTACTTCAATATGTGGGGTAAAACTTGAAAATCCATTTTTATTATCATCTTCAATTGTTGGAAGTAACTATGAAATGTGTAAAAGAGCATTAGAAAGTGGATGGGCAGGTATTTCTGTAAAAACTATTAGTTTAATGCAAATAGAGGAGTCCTCACCAAGATTTTCAACTTTAAAAATATGTGATAAAAAATTTCTTGGTTTTAAAAATATAGAACAATTGTCTGAGCATTCAGTTGAAGAAAATATTGAAATGATAAAAAAATTAAAGGAAGAATTTCCTAATAAAGTAATTATTGCATCAATTATGGGTAGAGATGAAGATGAATGGAAATATTTAACTGAAGAAGTAACAAAAGCAAATGCAGATTTAATTGAATTAAATTTTTCATGTCCAAATATGAAACATGATGGCACGGGATCAGCTGTTGGTCAAAATCCAGAACTTGTGGAAAAAATTACAAGAATTGTAAAAGATAATACCAATATTCCTGTATTAGCTAAAATGACTCCTAATATTACTGATATGTGTGTTCCTGCATTAGCAGCTAAAAATGGAGGAGCTGATGGTATTTCAGCAATTAATACAATTAAATGTATAACGAATGTTGATGTGGATACTTTAGTCCCTGAACCTCAGGTAAATGGTAAATCTTCATTAGGAGGTTATTCTGGACGTGCTGTAAAACCTATTGCTTTAAGATATATATCTGAAATGACGACAAATCCTAAACTAGATAATTTATTTTATAGTGGTATGGGTGGAATTTATACATGGAAAGATGCAGTAGAATTCATATTACTTGGATGTTCGAGTGTTCAACTAACGACTTCTATAATGGAATATGGTTACCGAATAATAGATGATTTAATACTTGGATTAAAAATATACATGAAAGAAAAAAATTATAAAAAAGTAAGTGATTTTATAGGATTATCAAAATTAAATTTAATTAAAAATGAAGAATTAGATAAAGATACTATAGAGTTTCCAATGTTTAATTATGATAGATGCATTGGATGTGGTAGATGTTATCTATCTTGCATGGATGGAGGTCATCAAGCAATTAAGTTTGGTGAAGATAGAAAACCATATTTAAATGGAAAAAAATGTGTAGGATGTCAGTTATGTAAACTTGTTTGTCCTCAAAAAGCAATTGATATTGCTCCAAAAAGAATAAGTAAAACTTGATATAATGAAACTAATTATTGGATATATATAAGGAGTTTAAATGTTTAAAGGAAATTATAATTTTTTTGATTATAAATATAATATAACTAACTATAATGGACAAGATTATGGTGGTATAGCTCAATATTTATATTTAGTTATATCTATATTATTATTAATAGTATTATTAATTATTTTTAGAAAGTATTCTAAAGAAAAAGTATTAAAAATAATTAAAATAGTTAGTATATTTTTTATATTATTTTATATTATAAAAACAACTTGGGAGTCTATATATGATATAAAGTATACTGGTTCATTTAATACAGGTTTATTACCATTTGATTCTTGTTCAATAATTATGTTAGCTGGAATAATTTCAAGTTATTCTAAAGGAAAATTAAAAGAATATGCAGATTCATGGATAGTAACAGGATGTATAGTTGGAGGAATTGCTACAATGGTTTATTTAAATGCTTTTAAATATTATCCATTTTTATCATTTGGAGCATTTTATTCGATGATATGGCATTTTTTAATGGTTTTTATTGGATTATTATTAATTGTTACTAATTATGTTAATATAAATTATAAAACTTTATTAAAAGGATTTATTTTTCATTTAGTAATATCATTAATTATTATTCCAATAGATTATATATTTAATTTTGATTTTATGATGTATAAATCTTTAGGAGGTATTCCAATATTTGAAAATATAGCATCTAAATTTATAGATAAAGGATTAGGATTTTTAAATCCTATATTAATGTTATTATTATATTTTATTGCCTTTAATATTGTGTTTTTTATTTCTTATTTAATAAAAAAATTATTAATAATAGTAAATAAAATATTTATTAAAAATAAAAATATAAAATTTGTGTAAAGTATCACAAATTTTATTTTTACTATGTTATACTGATAATGGAGTAAAAATCAGAAAGGTATTTTGTAATGTGGGTGGTTTTGAATGAAAAATTTAAAAATATTTTTAGTATTTATTTTAATATTTTTATGTGTTGCTGGATGTGTTAAAAAAGAAAAAGAAGAAAAGAAAGATATAGCTCTTCTTGAAGATGAAGTTATTCTTGAAAATATTAAATACAAATTAGATCAAGATGAAAATGACTATGGAATTAAGTATAAAATAGCTAGTAATTTTCGTAAAACAACATTATCAAATGCCGTTAATTATTTTTCAGAAGATATAAATGAAAATCCTTATTTTGTTATAAGAATATTTCATTATAAGAATAAATCTATTGATTATGCAATAAATGATGCAATAGAATCTTATGATAAAAAAGAAGATATTAAAATAAATAATTTAGATTATACTATAGTTCATTTTTCTAATAATAATCAAGATATTAATATTTATTTTCATAAACATGAAAATGATGTATATGCCTTTGTCTTTACTTCAAGAATAGATTTATCTAGACTAGAAGATATATTTTTAAAATCAATTTCTTATGAATAAAAACTATATTATTATAGTTTTTTTTATGATAAAATATAAAAGGTAGGTGATAATATGAAGTTTTGTCCTGAATGTGGTAGTATTTTTAAAGAAGGTAATACTACATGTGATGCATGCGGATATGGAAAAAGTGATGAAGAAAAGAAAGAAATAGAAAAAAATAAAATACAATATTTTCAAGAATATCCAACTGATATGATTTATGATAATATTCCGGTTATTGAAGAAGATCCCAAAGGAATTTCTTTGGAAGAATTAAAAGATTATAAAGAATCTTTTGGTAATATAAAATATATTTCATATTTATCAGGAACGATGATGGGAAAAAGTTATAATAAAGTATTATTGTTTGATAAAAATGAATTAAGTATTAATGAAAGTAATGCACCAACTTTACTAACAAGAAAAAGAAAATATAAAGTATCAGATGAAAATATTTCTAAAGTAAAAAATATTATTATTGAAAATAATATGCCTCTTTGGAGTAAAATACCACTTAGGAAAAATATAGCAATGAATATTGGCTATAATAGCATGACAATTAGTTGTGATAATAATAATTATTATATATCATTTGATATAGTAATGGATTTAGAAGAAAGAAAAATATTTAATGATTTAATTAAATTAATAGATTCATTTATTATAGAAGATAATTTTATAGGAGAAGAAATAATTGATAGTCATTTAATGGGATAAAAAATAGATTGATATTTAATGTAAATATAATTATAATAATATTTGTTTTTAAAACTATTTATAAGAAAGAAGGTTTTTTTATGATTAAGAAAAAAACATTAAAGAAAAGAAAAATAATATCTTTAATATTAATAATAATATTTTTAGGAATATTTATTTTTTCTGGAATAAAAATTATTAATTATT
>CAMVLU010000073.1 GCA_947168405.1 uncultured Clostridia bacterium | reverse complement strand
ATAGAATAGGAGAGTGATAAGATGGCAACAGTTCATAATCGAGCAGAAATTGGATATATTGCTAGAACTGTAATTATGGCAGGGGATCCTTTAAGGATTAAGAAAATATCTGAAAAATATTTAGAAAATGCTAAGTTAGTTAATAATATTAGAGGTATGCTTGCTTATACTGGAACTTATAAGGGACGTGAAGTAACATTAATGGCTCATGGTATGGGTATGCCTAGTGCTGGAATATATGTATATGAATTATTTAAATTCTATGGAGTAGATAAGATTATTAGAATTGGAACATGTGGAGCATATGATGAAAAAATTAATTTACTTGATGTTATATTAGTTGATAAAAGTTATACAGAAAGTAATTATGCCTATACTTTAAATAATGAACATATGAATATTAGTTATTCATCTAATGAGCTTAATAAAAAAATAGAAGAAACTGCTAAAAAAATGAATATATCTTTAATTAAAGGTGATATAGTTACATCAGATTGTTTTGATTGGTATATGACTAATCTTGATAAATTTTTAGAAAGAATTCCAGGTTATTTAAAAATACTTGGGGCTGAAATGGAAGCATTTGCAATTTTTTATATAGCATCTATGTTTAAAAAAGAAGCATCTTGCTTATTAACAGTGGTTGATTCTCATCATAAAAAGGAAGATATTAATCCAGATGATCGTGAAAATTCATTAGATAAAATGACATTAATTGCTCTTGAAAGTGTTGAATAAATATGATAATATAAGGTTGATGTTTCAAGGAGGAGTATGAAAGAAATTATTTTAAATCATCCATTGGTGGAACATAAAATATCTATTTTGAGAAGAAAGGATACTAGTACCAAAGAATTTAGGGAATTAATCAGTGAGCTTGCCATGTTTCTTTGTTATGAAGCTTTAAAAGATGCAGAACTTAAAGATGTTGAAGTTGAAACGCCAATTACTAAAACAATAGGTCATGTAATTGATGAAAACAATTATGCATTTGTACCAATTTTAAGAGCTGGTATGGGTATGGTTGATGGGGTATTACAAGTTATGCCTAATGCAAAAATTGGACATATTGGTTTATATCGAAATGAAGAAACGTTAGAACCTGTAGAATATTATTGTAAATTACCTAATAATATTGAAAGTAAAACTGTAATTATTCTTGATCCAATGCTTGCAACTGGTGGATCTGGATCAGAAGCAATTTCAATGATTAAAAAACGTGGCGTTAAACACATTAAATTCTTGTCTATTATAGCAGCACCTGTTGGTCTTGAAAGAATACAAAATGATCATCCTGATGTAGAAATATACACCGCATATAAAGATTCTCACTTAAATGAGAATGGTTATATCGTACCAGGACTTGGTGATGCAGGTGATAGAATCTTTGGAACAAAGTAGGAAAGGAGAAATATGAAAGGATTTTTAAAAGAATTTAAAGAATTCATTTCTAAAGGTAATGTTTTAGATTTAGCTGTTGCAGTTGTTATTGGTAATGCTTTTAATGCTATTGTAACAAGTTTAGTTAATGATGTAATTATGCCTTTAGTAGGAATTATTATTGGTGGAATTGATTTTTCTAACATTAAAATTACAGTTGGAAGTGCTGAATTAATGGTTGGAAACTTTATTCAAATGGTTGTTAATTTCTTAATTGTTGCTTTCACAATCTTTGTAGTTGTTAAATCATTTAATAAATTACAACAAAAAGCAAAGAAGAAAGAAGAAAAGAAAGAAGAAGCACCTAAAAAATCTGATGATATATTATTACTTGAAGAAATTCGTGATTTATTAAAAAAGAATAAATAAAAAAATTGGGAAATCCCAATTTTTTATTTTTATAGATATATTAAACCACATATAAATGAAACAATCATTATTAATATAAGTATTATCGTTATAACTTTTACTGTTTTCTTACTCATAGACACCTCACTATAAACATTATACTAAAATATTATAAAAATTGCAAACATTAATTTACATATATAATATTTTTTTATAAGTAAAGATTTACTTATTAATTATTAAATGATATAATAATACAAGAGTGTGATTATATGAATCAAAAAAAAGAATTAATTAAAAATACAATTATTATTTCAATAGGAAAGTTTTCTACTCAGTTAGTATCTTTTTTATTGTTGCCATTATATACTAGTTTATTAACTACTGCTGAATATGGTCAATATGATTTTTTAAATACGATATCGATATTTTTAATTCCATGTGTAACTTTATTAATGGAAGAAGGAATGTTTAGATTTTTAATTGATGCTAAAGAAACAAAATCAAAAGGAGAAGTATTTTCAACTACATTTTTATTTTCAATAGTTAGTTTTATTATATGGAGTATTTTAATATTTATAGTTGGAACAATTCTTAATTATCCTTTTACAGTGTATTTAATATTTTATATTTTTGCTAGTTTATTATCATCACTTGCTGGATCTACTGCTAGAGGATTATCTAAATTTAAATTATATTCACTTTTCTGTTTTTTATCTAGTTTTTTAACTATACTATTAAATATATTGTTTATATTAGGATTTAAAATGGGACTTGATAGTTTATTTTTATCTTATATTATAGGAAATAGTGTAATTTCTTTATGGTTATTATTTAAAATTAAAGTATTTTTATATGTTAGAATTAGTAATCTAGATAAAAAAGTAACTAAAGAAATGATTAAATATTCATTCCCATTAGTACCTAATAGTATTTCTTGGAATGCAATTTCTTTAACCGATAGGTTATTAATTATTAATTATCTTGGTGCTGCTAAAAATGGAATATATTCTGTTGGACTTAGATTTCCAACTATTATAAATACATGTTATAGTTATTTTAATTTATCATGGAAAGAATCTGCTTCTAAAATGGTTAATAAAAAAGATAAAGATGATTTTTATAATAGTGTTTATATTAATTTAAATAGATTATTAATATGTGTTTCAATTTTAATAATAGCATTTTTACCAGTAATATTTAATATTTTAATAAAAAAAGATTATAGGGAAGTATATGATTATATACCTTTAATGATTATATCTGTGTATTTTTCTAATCTATCAAATTTTTGTAGTGGTATCTTTTCAGCTTATAAAGATACAAAGATTCTTGCTAAAACAACTTTAGTTGCAACCATTATTAATTTTGTTGTAGGATTTTTATTAATTCAAAAGATAGGTTTATATGCTTCAATTTTAGCAACTTTAACAGCCTATATAGTAATTTATTTTTATCGTAATAGTAAACTTAAAAAATATATTGTATTAAAACATGATAATTATGTTATATATCATACTATTGTATTATTATTAGTTGTATTTTGTTATTATACTAAAAATATTTTATTTATTCTAATTGGTTGTTTAATTTCACTTGCTTATTCATTCTTTGCTAATAAAGAATTAATTATGCCAATTATTAAAAAGATTAAAAGGAAGTAAAAATATGAAAGTAGTTAGAATTATTTTAGTAGTTATTAATTCATTATTATTAATTCATTCTATTCATTTTGGCTTTTTTGCTCTTTTTCCATTTGTAAAAAAAGCGATTAAAAGAGAAAAAATAAGTAATAAAAAACATGTATTTAGAATTATTATAGCTGCTAGAAATGAAGAAAAAGTTTTAAAACCATTAATTAGAAGTATTGAAAAACAAAAATATGATAAAGATAAATATGAAATATATGTTATACCCAATAATTGTACTGACAATACAAAACAAATTGCAATTGATATGAATTGTAAGGTATTAGAACCTAACTTTTCTCCTAAATCAAAAGGTGAAGTATTAAATTATGTTTTTGATAAATTTAAGAAAAATAATGATTTTGATACATATCTTATAATGGATGCAGATAATGTTTTAGATCCTAATTTTTTAGAAGAAATTAATAATAAATTAAATGAAGGATATAAAATAGTTCAAGGATTTCGTGATACAAAAAATTTATATCAAAATTACATAACAGAAAGTTATGCATTATTCTTTTATTTACAAAGTTTATTTTTGTACGAAGCAAGAATCAGAATGGGGGAGAGTAGTACTATAAATGGAACTGGATATGCAGTTTTAAAAGAATTTATTGATGATACTTCTTTTAGAGCAAAAACTGTTACTGAAGATATTGAATTAACTTGTGTTGCTGCACTTAATAGAGAAAAAGTTGGATATTCAAGAGATGCTATTTTTTATGATGAACAAGTAACTAGTTTTTCAGTATCAATGAAACAAAGAAAAAGATGGATTCAAGGTTTAATGCAAGTTTGGAAAACAAAACATAAAGAATTATTTCAAAAAATTAAAGAGAAGAATACTTTTCAATTAACAGATCAATTTTTTGCTTTAACTTTACCAATAGATCAATCATTCGCATTTATTTTATTAATTATATCTTATATATTTATAATTCCTTATTATTTAATTATTTTAGGAATATTAGTTGGATATGTTGGAGAAATAATTGTTTCTATATTTTTAACTTTATATTTTAAAAAAGATTTAAAAAAATTACTTCCTGGTATTTTGTTTTTTCCAATTTTTCATATAAGTTGGATTCCTATTTATATTTATTCTTTATTTAATACTAACAACACTTGGGAAGAAATTAAACATAATGAATCTTTAGAAATAGAAGAAATTATAGGAGAGTAATATGAAATTAAATGATAACTATATAAAAAATGGATTAACTGATAAAGAAGTTAAGGAAAGAATAGAAAAAAATCTAATTAATTATGATAATCAACCTAAAACAAAAACTATTAAAGAAATTATAACCTCAAATGTTTTTACATATTTCAATTTTTTAAATATTTTTTTAGGTGGAGCTGTTTTAATAACAGGTATTTTATCTGGTAAACTTTTATATTCTTTAAAAAATTGTTATATTTTGTAATACTATTATTAGTATTATTCAAGAAATAATTTCTAAAAAAATAATAGATAAATTATCAGTTATATCTAGTTCTAAAACAACTGTTATTAGAAACTCAGAAGAAAAAGTAATAGAAATGAATGAAATAGTTTTAGATGAATTAATAGTTTTAAAAAATGGTAATCAAATACTATGTGACTCTATTATAGAAGAAGGAATGATTGAAGTTAATGAATCATTTATTACTGGTGAAAGTAAAACTATTAGTAAAAAAGTTGGAGATCAAATATTATCTGGTAGTTTTGCAGTATCAGGAAAATGTAAAGCTAAAGTAATTCATGTAGGAAAAGACAATTATATAAATACTATATCATCTGAAGCAAAATATATTAAAGAAAATAATTCGGTAATATTAAATTCATTTGAAAAAATAGTAAAAGTATTATCTATTGTTATTATTCCTTTAGGAATAGCTTTATTTATGAATCAGTATTATCTTATTGGAAGTGAATTTGGTGATGCTGTAATAAATACTGTTGCAGCTTTAATTGGAATGATACCAGAAGGACTTGTTTTACTTACTAGTTCTGTAATGGCAGTTAGTATTATTAGATTAAGTAAATATCGTGTATTAGTACAACAATTATATTGTATTGAAATGTTATCAAGAGTAAACGTTATATGTTTAGATAAAACTGGAACAATAACTACTGGTAATATGAAAGTTCATGATATAATTCCAAATAAAATATCTAAGGAGGAATTTAAAAAGCATATTGAAAAAATAGTTAATACAATGGATGATTCTTCAGCTACTTTTAATGCTGTTAGAGATAAATATAAAACTGATAAAAAATATGAAATAGAAGATATAATAGAATTTTCTTCTGAAAGAAAATTTTCTGCAGTTAAAATTAAAAATGATTGTTCGTATTATATAGGTGCATATGAATATTTAACTAAGGAAGAATTAGATCCTAATTTATTAAATTTAAAAAATGATTCATATCGTGTATTATCAATTTTTAATACTGAAGATAAACTTCTTAAAAATCCTAAAGATCTTAATTTACTTGGTTTTATTTTAATAGAAGATGAAATAAGACTAGAAGCTAAAGATACTCTTAAATTTTTTAAAGATCAAGGAGTTGAAGTTAAAATTATTTCAGGAGATAATCCTAAAACAGTTCTAAATATAATGAAAAAAATAGATTTGGACATGGGATTAAAAGAAATTGATACAAGTAAATTAACTGATCAAGAGCTAGAAGATGCAGTTGATAAATACAATATATTTGGTAGAGTTACTCCAGCAGGTAAGAAAAAATTAATTCTTTCTTTAAAGAAAAAAGGTTATATTACTGCAATGACTGGTGATGGTGTTAATGACGTTTTAGCATTAAAAGAAGCTGATTGTGGTATTGCTGTTGCAAGTGGATCTGATGCTGCAAGAAGTGTTGCCCAAATAGTTTTACTTGATAATAATTTTGCATCAATGCCTAAAATTGTTGCTGAAGGACGAAGAACTATTAATAATATAGAAAGAAGTGCTTCCTTACTTCTTGTTAAAACAATCTATACAATTTTAATAATTTTAACTTGTTTATTTACTCAAAATGAATATTTCTTTATTCCAATTCAATTAACTTTAATTACAACAACTACTATTGGAATACCATCTTTTATTTTAGCACTTGAACCTAACAATAATATTATATCTGGAAATTTTATATTAAAAATATTTAAAAATAGTATTCCAGCTGGTGTTACAGTTTTTCTAAATATAGTAATTCTTGTATTATTTAAAGTTGCTTTTGATTTACCAAATGATATTGTTAATGCTTTAGCTGTATTATTGACTGGTACAACTGGATTCATTCATTTATATAAAATATCTAAACCATTTAATACATTAAGAACGATATTATTTGTTGTATTACTTACTGGGTTTTTATATGGTGCAATGTTCCAATATTCATTCTTTAATATAGCAGGAATG
>CAMVLU010000072.1 GCA_947168405.1 uncultured Clostridia bacterium | reverse complement strand
ATTTGGTTATTATTATGGTGCAGTTTATAACAAAAATAGATAATTATTATAAAGTTCAAATTATTGGACTTTTTTTAATTATTTTTTATTGACACAGTGTCAGAGATGTGCAATAATTAAAATGTACTGACACTATGTCAAAAGGAGAATTAAATGGAAAGAAAAGAAGAAATTATAAATGTTTGTGAAAAACTATATAAAGAAGTAGGCTTTAAAAATGTTAATATTAAATTAATTGGAGAAAATATAAGCTGTTCAAGGACATCTATTTATAATTATTTTGAAACAAAGGAAGAGATATTTTTAGCTTTAGTAGAGCGTGAATATTTAAAGTGGAATAATGATTTAGAAATAATTTATAATAGTAATAAAAAAATATCAAATGACAAGTTTATAGAATTAATTGTTTCTTCGCTATCTAAAAGAAAAATATTATTAAAACTTATATCAATGAATATGTATGAAATGGAAGAAAATAGTTCTTATGAATGTGTTAAAAACTATAAATCTGCATATACAAATTCTGTTATTTTATTTAAAAAATGTTTAATAAAATTATTAAATTATAATGAATATCAAGCTACAGAAATATCTTTTACTTTTTTCCCTTTTATGATAGGAATTTATCCTTATTCTGCAGTTACTGAAAAGCAAAAGAAAGCATTAACTGAATTAGATTTTAAATATAATTATTACAATATTGAAGAACTTATAAAAATGGGCTTAAAAAATATATTAGGAGGCATTAATGAAGATAGGGGTATTAGCAAGTAGTCTATGTAAAAATAGTACATCAAACACTTTTGTTAAAGGGGAAGAAATAAGAAAAAAAGTTGAAATAGGTGATTTAGAAAGTAATTTAATTCATCCATGTTTAAGGCCTGAGGTAGATATAAGTTGGGTAAAAATATATGAAAAAAATTAAAATAATAATTGATATTCTTATGTATGTTCTATTCATTATATTAATGGGGCATCATATAACAGATAATTTAATTCATGAAATACTTGGAACAGTTCTTTTTGTTTTATTTATCATTCATCATATTTTAAATTATAAATATTATAAAAATATTTTTAAAGGCAAATATTCAGTAAAAAGAATAACTTTATTAATAATAGATATTCTCTTATTTATAGCAATGATAGGTATAATAGTAAGTGCTATTAATATATCAAGTGATGTATTTTCGTTTTTAAATATAAAGACAAAAATATGGGGAAGAAAATTACATATGTTAAGTACAAGTTGGGGATTTGTATTAATGAGTATTCATGTTGGAATGCATATTAGTGTATTAATAAATAAACTTAATAAAAAAATGAAAAATAGTACATTTGAATATGTTTATTATTTAATACTATTAATATTGTTTATATATGGAATTTATAGTTTTATTAAACTAGATTTTATAAGTGATATGTTTTTATTAAATGCTTTTAAGTATTATGATTATGATGAATCATTTATAATATTTTATTTACACGTAATATCATCAAGTTTATTTATAGGACTTTCAATATATTTAATAAATAATATAAAAAATAAAAGAAAGAAGGAAAAAAAATGAATAAGAAAATAATAACTTTAATTATAACAATTGCTATAGTAGCAATATTAGTAGGAATATTTATGATTATTCCAAAATCAAGTGAAGAAAAAGATAATAGTTCTTCCAAAAATAAAGAAAATAATCAAGTAAATAATAATGAGAATAATAAAGATAATAATAAAGAAAATAATAGTTCATCAATTGCAGTTATATATTTTTCAGCAAGTGGAACTACAAAGAAAGTTGCTGAAATAATAAGTAATGAGACTCTTGCAGATTTAATTGAGATAGTTCCTAAAGAAAAATACACAAGTGCTGATTTAGACTGGAATGATTCTAAAAGTAGAACTTCAATAGAGTGTGATGATGAATCATCTCGTCCAGAAATTGCAAATGTCATTAATGTAGATAATTACGATGTAATTTATTTAGGATATCCAATATGGTGGGGAGATGTACCACATATAATTTTAACTTTTATGGATACTCATAAATTAGATGGTAAAACTGTAATACCATTTTGTACATCTGGTGGAACTGGTATAAGTGGAAGTATGAGTACATTAAAAAAATATAATAAAAATGTAAATTGGATTGATGGAGAAAGATTAAGTACAAAAGAAAGTGACATTATAGAATGGTTAAAAAGTATTAATTATTAAAAGGAGAGAAAATGAATAAAGTATTAGTAAGTTATTTTTCAGCAAGTGGAGTAACAAAAGAAAAAGCAAAAGAATTAGCAAAGGAAGTTGGAGGAGATCTATTTGAAATTATACCAAAACAAATATATACAGAAGATGATTTAAATTGGACAAATAGTAATAGTAGATCATCAGTTGAAATAAAAGATAAAAGTTGTAGGCCAGAAATAAAAGATATTACAATTGATATTGATTCTTATGACACTATTTATGTTGGCTTTCCTATATGGTGGGGAATTGCTCCCAATGTTGTTAAAACATTTATGGATAAGATAGATTTGTCTAATAAAAAAATAATAACATTTTGTACATCTGGTGGTTCATCATTAAATCCCGCTACAATAGACTTACAAGAAACATATCCAACTGCTTCAATAGAAAATGGAAGAAGATTATAAAAAATGAAATTTAATTTTAAAATAGTTATAAGTATATTATTAATTATTACGGTTAGTATTTTTATATTATTTATAATAAAAAAGAATATAAATGTTAATCAAAATAAGAATAGTGTTTTAAAAATAGTTGAAAGGAATAAGTTTAACATGACTTCAAAAAAAGTATTATTGAATAATGGTGTAGAAATGCCTATTATTGGTCTTGGAACATGGCAATTAACAGGTAACGTTGTAGAAAATTCTGTTTATACTGCTATAAAAAATGGATATAGATTGATTGATACAGCATACTGGTATGGAAATGAAGAAAATGTTGGAGCATCAGTTAGAAGAGCAATTAGTGATGGACTAGTTACTCGTAAAGAATTATTTATAACGACAAAATTACCTCCATATGGATTTAGTGATTATGAAAAAGCAATAGATGATTGTAATGAAAGGTTAGGACTTGGATATATTGATTTAATGTTAATTCATCAATCAGGAAGTGATGAGAAAAAATTGTATAGAGCAATAGAAAATAAAATAGATGAAGGAGTTGTTAAAACATTAGGAATATCAAACTATTATACAAAAGAAGCATTTGATGATATAACAAGTGATGCTAAGATAATGCCAGCTGTTATTCAAAATGAAAATCATATTTATTATAATGATAAAGAATTTCAAGAATATGTTGGAAAATATGGAATTATTATTGAATCATATTACCCATTGGGTGGTAGAGGACATACTAATGATTCTTTAAATAATGATATAATAAATAATATAGCAAAAAAATATAATAAGACTCCTGCAGAGATTATATTAAGATGGCATATACAATCTATGTTTATAGTAATTCCAGGATCTAGTAACGAAAATCATATTAAAGAAAACATTAATATATTTGACTTTGAATTAACAGATGAAGAAATGAATAGAATTAATATATTAAATACTGGAAAAAGATATGAAAATTGGTAAACAAGAGGGAGAGATAATATGAGTTTAGTTATTAATATCTATTATCAAGGTGAAAATAAAAGTGCTAGAGAGTTTGCAGAAGAAATGATTTCAAGTGGAATAGTTGATAGAATAAGAAAAGAAGAAGGAAATCTTAAATACGAGTATTTCTTTCCAATGAATGATGATGAGACAGTTTTACTTATCGATAAATGGAAGGATAAAGCTTCACTTGACATGCATCACAAATCGTCTATGATGAATGAAATAATGAAATTAAGAGAAAAGTATGATTTACATATGAAAGTTGAACAATTTACAGGTTTAGATATAGATGATAGTGAAGAATTTATAAGAAAATAATAAAGGAGATTAAATATGAAAAAACAAACGGCAGGAAGAGATAATTTAGGTAAATTGGCACCTAAATTTGCTGAGTTAAATGATGATATTTTATTTGGTGAGGTTTGGGCTAGAGAAGACATACTTTCTTTAAGAGATAGATCTATGATAACTATTTCTGCTTTAATAGCACAAGGTTCATATCCACAAGTAAAAGCTCATTTAAAACTAGGAAAAGAACATGGACTAAAAAAAGAAGAAGTAGTTGAGATGGTAACACATTTAGCATTTTATGCAGGATGGCCAAAAGCATGGAGTGTGTTTCCATTAATTGAGGAGATTTATAATGAATAAAGAGTTTGAAAAAGAAAATATATTTGGATTAGGTAATCCTAACTTGGATTATGCAAAGTATTTTGTTGGTAATAGTTACTTAAATATGTTAACTAAAGTAGATGATGCAAAACTAAGCATATGTAATGTTACTTTTGAACCTGGTTGTAGAAATAACTGGCATATTCATCATGCTTCTAAAGGTGGAGGACAAATATTGATTTGTGTAGCAGGAAGTGGATGGTATCAGGAAGAAGGACATGATGCTTTGAGTCTTACTGCTGGAAGTGTTATTACAATACCTGCAAATGTTAAACATTGGCATGGTGCGAAGAAAGATTCTTGGTTTAGTCATTTAGCTATAGAAGTTCCTGGAGAAGATACTTTTAATGAGTGGTGCGAAGCAGTAACAGATGAGGAATATAACAAAATTAAATAAATAATTAATGATATGAAAATAATTCATATAATTTAATTATTGTAGAAATAATTTATAGTATGGTATAGTATGAAAGAAGGTAAATAATATGGAAGAGATTAAAATTACAAATGAGTGGGATAAAGTATTTCCATTAAGTAAAAATATTAATCATAAGAAAGTAACATTTAAAAATCATTTTGGTATAACACTAGTAGCAGACATGTATGAGCCAAAAGAATATAATGGTAAACTTCCAGCACTTGCAGTGTGTGGTCCTTATGGTGCTGTTAAAGAACAATCAAGTGGATTATATGCAGAGGAAATGGCTAAAAGAGGTTTTCTTACAATTGCATTTGATCCATCTTTTACAGGAGAATCTGGTGGGAATCCAAGATATATGACATCTTTTGATTTTAATGTAGAAGATTTTCAAGCATCAGTAGATTATTTAATTAGTCTTGATAATGTAGATAGTGAAAAAATAGGAATAATAGGTATTTGTGGATGGGGTGGAATAGCACTTCAAACAGCGTGTATTGATACAAGAATAAAAGCAACTATTTGCATAACTATGTATGATATGTCTAGAATTGCAGGAAATGGCTACAATGATTCACAGGATAGTGAAGAAGCAAGATATAAACAAAGAGTTAGTCTAAATAATCAAAGAAATCAAGATTATAAAACAAAAGAATATGCTTTAGCAGGCGGTGTAATAGATCCATTACCAGATGATGTAGCTGACTTCATCAAAGATTATCACGCCTATTATAAAACTTCAAGAGGATATCATAATAGAAGTTTAAACTCTAATGGTGGTTGGGCAATCCAAACAAATACTTCTATGATGAATGTAAGATTATTTCATTATTCAAATGAGATAAGAAATGCTGTAATGATTATTCATGGAGATAAAGCACATTCATATTATATGGGAAAAGATGCCTATGATAATATGATAAAAGATTCTAATTATACATCAAATAAAGAATTTGTAGTTATACCTGGGGCAACACATACTGATTTATATGATCAAAAAGATATAATACCATTTGATAAAATAGAAAATTTTATAAGGAAAAACATATAATGAATAAAAAAGTAATAATATTTTTATTAATAAGTTTTACATTATTTACTGGATGTAATTCTAATGATTTGAAAGAAAATAATAACAATAATAATAATAACAATAATATTGAGAATAATGATATAGCTTTTAATAATGAGGAGAAAAAGACAATGAAAATATTTATAAATGAAAATGAATATAGTATTAATTTAGAAAATAATGAAACAGTAAATGATCTAATTAATTTATTACCATTAGAACTAAAAATGAATGAATTGAATGGTAATGAAAAATATATTTATTTAGATAATAGTCTTTCAACTAATTCAGTAAATCCAAAATATATTAATGCTGGAGATGTAATGTTATATGGAGATAATTGTTTAGTAATATTTTATAAATCTTTTGAAACATCATATAGTTATACAAAAATAGGTCATATAGATAATTTAGATGATTTAGGTAGTGGAAGTATAAAAGTAAAGATAGAAAAATAAATGGAGAAGATTATGGATTTTGAAGAAATAATAAGAAAAAGAACAGCGGTTAGAAAGTTTAGTACTAAAAAAATAGAAAAGGAAAAATTAGATAAAATACTAGAAGCAGGAAGACTTGCACCAACTGCTAAAAATATTCAACCAATTAAAATATATGTAGTAGATACACAAATTGGATTATCAAAAATAGATAAAGCAACAAGATGCAGATATGGAGCACAAACAGTATTAATTATTTGTGGTAATACTAATGAAGCATATCACAAAGGAGATTATACAACATATGAAATGGATTCATGTATTGTAGCAACTCATATGATGTTGGAAGCAACAAATGTTGGAGTAGATAACATTTGGATTGAATTATTTGATGAAAATGTTTTAAGAAGTGAATTTGAAATACCAAGCAAATTAGTTCCAGTATGCCTATTACCACTTGGTTATAAAGATACAGATTGTCCTGTTAATCCATTACATAAAATTAGAAAGAATATAAGTGAGTTAGTAGAATATAAATAATTATAAAAAAATAATAAAATAAATTAAAATAAATAATATTCAAGTAAACATTTTTTCTATAATTATATTTTAATTATAGTAAGTTTACTTGAATTTTTTATTTAAATATTTCTTTTCCATTTTTATATCATTATAGACTTTTTTCGTTAATTGACTTATAATATATTTATCA
>CAMVLU010000071.1 GCA_947168405.1 uncultured Clostridia bacterium | reverse complement strand
AATTTACATTTATTATAACATCAACTAAATATTTTTGTCATTAGTTTTAGAGTAACGAAAAAAATTAGTTATATTTCAAACTAATTATTTAATAACCAATCAATTATATTTTTATGAATTATACCATTTTGAGACATATCAAATTTATCCATAGAAATAACATACTTTGGATAATTATCATTAATATTATTATAAACACCAAATTCTCTATTAATTATATTATCATCAACTAAATAATAACATACTTGATAATATTCCTTATAACCTTCTTTAATAGCTATAAAATCAACTTCTCCATTATCAAGATTTCCAATCGTAACGTCATATCCTCTATATGTAAGTTCATTATAAACAATGTTTTCTAAATATGCTCCCATCTGTTCTTTTTTTGAAAAATTTAAGATTTGTCCTAAACCTAAGTCTGTTAAATAATATTTATATTTACCATTAAGTATTCGTTTTCCTCTAATATCATATCTTTCTGCTTTTTCTATTAAATGAGCTTTACACATATATTCTAAATAATTATATAATGTGGTTTTCCCAACGCTTCTATCATCATGTATTTCAAAATACTTAACCAAACTTTCAGCTGAAAAAGTTTGTGAAGGAGTTGTTACAATATATTCAGCAACTCTATTGAATAAATCTAAATCTGCAACATTAAACCTTTGAATAATATCTTTAACAACTATAGAATTGTAAACATCGGATAAATATGTTCTAATTTCTGATTCTTCATTTAAATTAAACCTTTGTGGTAATCCACCCCATTTGATATAATTATTAAATTGTTTTTCTAGTTTATATTTATCTAATTCATAATTTTTTAATTCACATACTTCTTTAAAAGAAAATGGTCTTATTTTAAAACTTACATATCTTCCGGATAGAAGTGATGCTAGTTCACTAGATAATAAATCACCATTAGATCCTGTTACAAATATAGAAATATTATCTTTATATTTTGCTTTAAAAGAATTAACTGTTCTTTCCCATTCTTTAACATATTGTATTTCATCAAAGAATAAATAATATTTATTATTATTAGTTATTCTATCTTTTACGTATTTATCTAAATCTTTAAAAGTTTTTATATCAGAGTAATCAGTTAATTCAAAATTTATATAAATAATATTTTCTTCTTTAGCTCCATTTTTTTTTATTTCATCAATTATTTGACTTAAAATAACCGATTTACCACATCTTCTGATTCCTGTAATTACTTTAATTAAATCTTGATTATAAAATGGTCTTATTTTTTTTAAGTAATTTTCTCTTATTACCATATTATTTCCTCCTTGTACTAATTATAAATTATTTTTAACAAAAAGTCAATTTTTGTCTTTTCCAAAAGACAAAAATTAATGTATTTAAGATTTTGTATTATCATTTATAATATATCTTAATATAGTAAAAATATTCATAATATTAAAAAGCAAGAAAAAATAACTATAAAGTTGTTCTTTTAATAGGATATTTTTTTATTATCAAATAACTTTCTCATTTACATAAAATGTAAATTTAAAAAAATTAATTTTTGTTACAAACATTAATAAATTACCAACTAATAAAAAAATGTCAAAATTTATATTTTTAATTAATTATTTAACACAAAAATCAATAAATATGTTATAATTGACTTGTAAGGAGAAAATATTATGTTTGATGAAGATGAACTAGAATTTTTGCAACCAAAAATGACTATAGATTATCGAGTTAAAGCAGGTTTGATTCAAAGAGGCTCATTTGATGAAATTCCAGAAAATGCATTTGGTGCAAATATTACAACATTCTTTCCAGTTATAGGTGCTGATGGTAAAATGAGACCTCATTCGATTTCATATGATTTATTTGTTGGAAAAGAATATGAACTTGATAGTCTTTTAGAAAAATTAAATAGACAAGTAGAAATTGATGATAAATTAATTAATGCAAACGGAATATCAAAAGCAAAATTCACAAAATATAAAAGTGAGGGTGTTAAAAAAGTTGCTTTAACAAAACTCGGATTCGTGCCTTTAAGATATGGTGATACCGTTTTTTATACATCTGCAGAAATGGCGACAGCTATCACTAATATTGGTAAAGTTTACAAATCATTAAAGTATTCAGTTAAAAATGTAGAAAATTCAGGGATGCATAGATAAAAAGTGTGATATTTTATAAAATTGCAAAGCAATTTTGTAAAGGATGATTTATTTTCAAAAAAAATAATTGGTGATTAAATAATTAGTTTTTGAATAATTATGTTTGAATATTCACTTTTGATTATCTATTTGACATTTTCAAATAGGAATTATGTTTTATTTGATATTAATATTCATAGTTCTTTGTCAAGTTGTGTTGGTGGACCAAAACTAATATCAAAAGAACAAAAGAAAGAGTATCAAGAAATTGATGCTTTTTTAATAGTATTAATTAATCATTTAATAAGCATAAATCTAGCTTTTAATTGATGAAATTGTTTGTAACTACAAACACTATGAATAATTTATTTACAAAAATATTAGTATTTTCCGTAATTCTATTAGAATATTCATAATCAAAAGCATTAACAATTAAATTATATTTATAATTCATAATTTTTATTTCTTTATATCTTTTATTTTTTTTCATATCGTTTCCTTTCATCCAAAGATTAGTTATTTTTTTTGGATAATTTTTGTTTATAATATGGGGACAAATTTTGCAATTTCGTCCTTATTGTAATGAAAGGTAAAATATGATAAAATCTTCTAGTAAAGAAAGAAGAAATCCAAATAATAAAAGGACTTAAAAACATCCTGTGTTATTTAGTCCAGAAAATAAAATTTGTGACCTAAATTCGTCACCATCAATATTTATCCATATTTTTGGACATATTATTGAAAATTTAAGACGATTCAGTAAGGTTGATAATAATCATAATTAAGGAGGCATTTATGTTCGATTTAGTATCAAATTTCAAACCTAGTGGAGATCAACCACAAGCAATAGAAAAATTAGTCAAGGGAGTTAAGGAAGGCAAGAAACACCAAGTATTACTAGGGGCTACGGGAACAGGTAAAACTTTTACCATAGCAAATGTAATACAACAAACAGGAAAACAAACTTTAGTTTTGGCTCACAACAAAACACTTGCTGGACAATTATATAGTGAACTCAAAGAGGTTTTCCCCAACAATCATGTTGAATATTTTGTGTCATACTACGATTATTATCAACCAGAAGCATATGTTCCTTCAAGTGATACTTATATAGAAAAAGATGCTCAAATAAATGATGAAATAGATGAACTTCGTCATTCAGCAACTAGTTCACTTTTATCATATGATGATGTAATTGTTGTTGCATCAGTATCATGTATATATGGAATTGGAGAAGTTGAAGAATATCGAAATAAAACCTTAACTTTAAAAGTTGGAGATACAGTTGAAAGAAATAAAATAATGCTTAAACTTGTTGAAATGTTATATGATCGAAATGAATTAGATTTTAAAAGAGGAACGTTTAGAGTAAGAGGAGATACTTTAGAAATAATACCAGCTTCTGAACACTCTCATGGTGTTAGAATTGAATTCTTTGGAGATGAAATTGATAGAATAAGTGAAATAGATGTCTTAACAGGAGCAATTATTAATAATAAAAAAAGTATTACATTATTCCCAGCTAGTCACTTTGTAACAAGTGATGATAAGTTAAAGCAAGCTATTTCTAATATTAAAGAAGAATTAGATGAACGTATTAAGTATTTCAATGAAAATAATAAACCACTTGAAGCAGAAAGAATTCGTGAAAGAACAAACTATGATATGGAAATGTTACTTGAAACAGGATTTTGTCATGGTATAGAAAACTATTCAAGACATATAGCTTTAAAAAAAGAAGGAGAAACTCCAACTTGTTTACTTGATTTCTTTAAAAAAGATTTTCTACTTGTGATTGATGAAAGTCATGCAACTGTTCCTCAAATAAGAGGTATGTATAATGGAGATAGGGCTCGTAAAATGAACTTAGTTGACTATGGATTTCGTCTTCCGAGTGCTCTAGATAATAGACCATTAAAGTTTTCGGAATTTGAACAAAAAGTTAATCAAGTTATTTATGTTTCAGCAACTCCAGGAGACTATGAATTAGAACTTACTAATAATCAATTTATTGAACAAATTATTAGACCAACAGGACTTTTAGATCCAACTATTGATGTAAGAAAGTCACTTGGACAAATAGATGATTTAATAGGTGAAATAAAAGATAGAATAGATAAAAATGAAAGAGTTTTAGTAACAACATTAACCATTAGAATGGCTGAAGAATTAACTAATTATTTAAAACAATTAGATATTAAAGTTGCTTATCTTCATTCAGAAATAAAAACATTAGAGAGAATGAAAATAATTAGAGATTTAAGACTTGGAACATATGATGTATTAGTTGGAATAAATTTACTCCGTGAAGGACTTGATATACCAGAAGTTAGTTTAATTGCTATCATTGATGCTGATAAAGAAGGATTCTTAAGAAGTGGTCGCAGTTTAATTCAAACAATTGGTAGATGTGCAAGAAATGAACATGGACATGTTATTTTATATGCAGATAAAATAACAGATAGTATGAAGTATGCAATAGATGAAACAGCAAGAAGAAGAAGTATTCAAATGGAATATAATAGAATTCATAATATAACTCCTAAAACTATTCAAAAAGAAATAAGAGACTTAATTTCTAATTTAGATGAAAGAGAAAACAAAAAAGAAAAACAAAAA
This sequence comes from uncultured Clostridia bacterium, assembly GCA_947168405.1. Taxonomy (GTDB): domain Bacteria; phylum Bacillota_I; class Bacilli_A; order RF39; family UBA660; genus RUG591. Next base: position 2,362 of record CAMVLU010000071.1, on the reverse strand, counting down.
CTTAGTAAAAAAGATAAATTAAGTATGATAGCAAGAATAGAAGAAGAAATGAAAGAAGCAGCTAAAAGTCTTGATTTTGAAAGAGCTATGGAACTTAGAGATATATTATTTGAAATGAAAAGTGAATTATGAGATTTAATAAAATATATATAGAAATTACAAATATTTGTAATTTAAATTGTTCATTTTGTTCTAAAGATAATCGTAAATTAAAAGAATTATCACTAGATGAATTTGAAATTATTTTAAAAAAAATAAAACCTTATACTAAAAATATATATTTACATATTAAAGGAGAACCATTACTTCATTCTAAATTAGATGGTATATTAAAACTTGCTAAAGAATATAATTTTAATGTTAGAATAACAACAAATGGAACTTTATTAAAAGAAAAATATCATATTTTAAATAAATATAATAATATTAAACAAATAAATATATCTCTACATTCAGAAAATAATAAAAAAAATTACTTTGAAGATATTTTTGAAACAGTTGATAAAATTGAAATGCCTGTTATATATAGAATATGGACACTTGAAAATAATAAATTAAATAAATTATCCACCATAATTGTGGATAAAATTATTTCATATTATAAATTAGATAATAATTTTAAAGAATTGGTTATTAAAAACAATAATATAAAAATTAAAAATAATATTTATTTAGATAAAGCTAATAAATTTATATGGCCAAGTAATATTAAAGATAATAATAATATAGTTGAAGGAACATGTCTTGGAACAAGAACACATATAGGAATATTATCAAATGGAGATGTTATTCCATGTTGTTTAGATAGTAAAGGAATATTAAAACTTGGTAATATATTTGATAATGATTTAGAAGATATTTTAAATTGTTCTTTATTTAAAGAAATACATGATGGATTTATAAATAATAAGATAACAAATAATTTATGTAAAAATTGTAATTATCGGATAAATAAATTTGATTAAATAATAATTATATGCTATAATCTAGGTAATTAAAGGAGGTTGTTATGGCAAAATATTGTTCTAATTGTGGAAAAGAAGTTAAAGAAGGAGCAGATATTTGTTTAAACTGTGGAAAAATAATAAATGAACAAAAAAGAGTTGAAATTAATCGCGACCCAAATGCTAAAAGTAAAATAGTTGCTGGAATACTTGGAATATTACTTGGATGCTTTGGTGTTCATAATTTTTATTTAGGTTATACAAATAAGGCAATTGCTCAATTATTAATAACACTTTTATCATGTTTCATTTTATCTCCCGTATCTGCTATATGGGGACTTATTGAAGGAATAATGATTTTAACAGGAAGTATTGATCAAGATGCAAATGGCATAAAATTAACAGACTAATAAGTCTGTTTTTTTCTATCCTAATAATACATCTAAAAGCATCATTATAGAAAATCCTACTAAAGTAAACATAGCCATTAAATCTTTACTTTTATTAGTTTGACTTTCAGGAATTAATTCTTCTACAACAACATAAATCATAGCTCCTGCTGCAAATGCAAGTAAAAATGGTAAAATTAATCGCATTTTTAAAACTAATATTGCTCCAATTACTCCCGAAATTGGTTCAACAATACCAGATAATTGTCCATAAAAGAATGCTTTATTTCTTGAAAACCCTTCTCTTCTTAAAGGAACACTTACAGCTGTTCCTTCAGGAAAATTTTGAATACCAATACCAAGTGCTAAAGTCCATGCTGACATTAAAGTTGCTCCATCTAATCCATATAATGTTGATCCAAAGGCAACTCCTACTGCAAGTCCTTCAGGAATATTATGTAAGGTTATTGAAGTAATTAACATTAATACTCTTTTATTGGTAGTAATTCCCTTTTTATTTTGTAATTTGTCCATTACTTTATCACCAATAAAAAGTAATAATCCTCCTGATAAAAATCCTAATGTTACAATTAACATTGTATTCATCTTTAATTTATCAGCCATCGTAATTGCTGGTGATAATAAAGACCAAAATGATGCTGCAATCATTACTCCTGCTGATATTCCAAGCATTGAATCTAAAATATTTTTATTTATTTTTTTAAAAAAATATACTAAAGCTGCACCAAGTGCTGTAATACTCCAAGTAAATATAGTTGCTATTAAGGCTTGTAAAATAGGATTTAATTTAAAAATAAAAAACATATTTCCTCCTAATACTCTAATATTAGAATATGAAATATGTTCTTTTTTGTATAGTTATTTTTTTAAAGGTAATCCATTTGCATATGATAAATTACCATAGAATGATTCTAAATCTAGTTTTTTATCATTAAAAATATAATCATATAATTTAGTAATTTTATCTACTGACTTATCAATTGTTTCATTATATAAATCTATAAATAT
>CAMVLU010000070.1 GCA_947168405.1 uncultured Clostridia bacterium | reverse complement strand
ATTTATATTATTATTAATTGTTTTTATTTATAATTATATATTTATTATATTTTATTAATATTATACCTATACATGAAAATATAAATTTAAATATTAATATTAATCCCTACTCTATTTTATATTTAAAAAAAAACACCTTAACGATGTTTTTTTTGATAATAATTATTTTTATTTGTTTTATTATAATATTTATTTTTTTTATAATTATTTTTTTTATGATTTGATTTGTTATTATTTTTATTATTTCTTTTTTTATTATTTTTATTATCATGATTAATATAGTCTTGTATTTTTTTGTTATCTTGATTTATTAAATTATTCTTTTTCTGAGTTCCTTGTTCTCTATTTTTGTCTATTTTTTTTATTATTGAATTACTGTAATTATATGAATCTTTAACATCATCTTCATAATCATTAATTTCTATTTTATCTTTTGCAATTAATTCATTTGCAGCATCTAATTTACCTTGATCGATATTATCATAATCATTTAATTGATAATTATTTATTGGAATTAATTTTTGTTTTTTCATTGGATATGTATCATAATTCTCTATTACATCATCAGGATGATTATATATAACGTTTTCTTTCAAAGGTTTTTTCGCTTTATCTCCTTTTATAAACATTTGATAATATGTCCATGCAGTACCAATTACAAGTGAAAAACCTAATACAAAATAAAATGTAAGTAACCATGTATCATCATATAAGTCAACAGTTTCTAATATATTTATCATAATTCACCTTTTTATTCTTTCTTTCTTTATGCTCCACGAGATTGAATCTCAGCAATTTTTTCTAATACTTCTTTTCCATTATCTTCAGTTAAAGTTGCATATCCAAGTTCTTTTAATGCTTGTTCTTTAACTGCAGTTAATTCTTGGGTTCTACTTAGTTTTTCTTCATGTTTACGATTTATTTCAGCAACAAATCTTTTATGAGTATCAGATAACTTACTTCTTGATGCTCCACCTTTACTATATAACATAAATGCGCTAAAAATTATAGCTTCAAAGTTAAATTGTTGTTCGCTGTTATAAATAAATTCTTTAGGTTCAGTAAATCCCATTAACTTAGAAATAAATGCTAATAAATACTTTAATTCTTTATTTGTTTCCATACTTTGTAAATAATGATATAAATAAACAAATGTGTTATAAGTATCTTTGGTATGATCTTCTCTTAACTTATCTTTTAAAATACTTACTATATCAGTTATAACTTCAACTTCTTTTCTATTAAATCCCTTTAAGTCAATTATGTTACTTCCTGATAATGCAACTTTTACACCTTCATTTAATTTATTATCGATTTTAACAATATATTCACCATCAATATTTAGTTTATATAATTCTTTTTCACTTTTTACTTCTAATAATTGTAATAATCTTGTTGCTTTTTCACTTGGCCAATCTTCTAATGAATCTAGTGCTAAGTAATTATATAGCATTTGTCTTGAAACGCCTAAATATTTTGCTAATCTTACTTTTGATACTCCTATTTTGGATAGTATACTACTAACTTTACTCATCCTAAAATACCTCCTAAAAATATTTTACCAAATTCTTTTTTTTTGTCAATTAAAATGTCAAATTTTTATAATAAATACCATAATTTTTTATTGTCTTTTCTAACTTCTTCAATAATACCTCCTCCAAGACATATTTCATCTTGATAAAAAACACATGCTTGACCAGGTGTTACAGCTTTAACATCATTATAATGAACCATAATATTTCCATCATCTAAATATTCAAGTTTAACATCTATATCTTTTTGTCTATATCTAAACTTAGCTGTACATTTATCAGGTCTTAAATCACTTATGAAATTAATATTACTTACTAAGCATGAATCACTTTTTAAATATTCTGTATCATCACCAAATGAAACATATAAAATATTTTTCTTTAAATCTTTTCCGACAACAAACATTTTATCTGTATTACCACCTATATTAAGTCCTTTTCTTTGACCTATTGTATAATACATTAAGCCTTGATGTTCCCCTACAACTCTATTTGTTTCTATATCAACTACTTTACCAGGTTTACTAGGTAAATAATTTTTTAAAAATTCTTTAAAATTTCTTTCTCCTATAAAACATATTCCAGTTGAATCTTTCTTTTTAGCAGTAATTAAATCATATTCTAAAGCTATTTTTCTAACTTCCGGCTTTTCTATATCCCCTACCGGAAATAAGACATTTTCTAATTGTTTTTTAGATAATTGAGATAAGAAATACGTTTGATCTTTATTATCATCTACTCCTCTTAATAATTCTCCATCCTTTATTCTAGCATAATGACCAGTTGCTATATAATCAGCTCCTAGTTTTTTAGCTTCTTTAATAAAGGAATCAAATTTTATATATTTATTACACATAATATCAGGATTAGGTGTTCTACCACATTTTAATTCATTTAAAAAGTAAGTAAATACATTATCCCAATATTCTTTAACAAAATCAACTCTATGAAGAGGTATATCTAATTTTTTACATACTTCTAATGCATCATTATAATCTTGTTCTTGAGGACATATATTATTATTTAAATTAGGATTTCCTAAATAATCATTATTTAGACTACTATCCCAATTTCTCATAAATAAACCTATTACTTCATATCCTTGCTTTTTTAATAAAATTGCTGCAACACTAGAGTCAACTCCACCTGACATTCCAACAACCACTTTTTTCATAATATCACCAAAACTTTTCAAGATATATTATACATCACTTTATCATAAAAGTAAAAAGTTTTAGTATTAAATCTCCTAAAAAAGTTTCATATATAGAAGATACTAGTAATAATATTATTCCAAGTATCATAATTTTTATGTATTTTTTTCTAAAAGTAACTATATTAAACTGTTCTTTAAAAAATAATAATCTAAATAATTTAATAGAAAGTAACATTCCATAGTAACTAATAACCATATATATTATTAAATTAAATATTTGATGAGGAAATATACTAAATATTCCAAGTATTATTCCTGTATATCCATATATATTAATCATTATTCCTAAAGTAAATCCTATAATTATACTTTTAATATATAATAAAAATGGATTTAAAAATATTCCAATTATTGAAAAACTAAAAATTATTATTAATAAATAATAAAAATAATTAGTTTTTAAAGAATTAAAAAAGTTAGCTAAATAATTTAAGTTATTTCCTTCTTTTAAATTTAACAAATAATCTCTAATTTTAATACTTATTTCTTTTTTATCATTATAACTTAAAACATTAGATAATATTATTCCTGATATAATTCCAATTATTATAATAGTTATTAAAAAAATATATTTATATTTTTCTTTCTTTAATTCTTGCTTTGTATTTTGCATATATATTATCACCAGTTAAGTATATGTTTTTATTTAAAAAAAAGAACTAAAATTAGTTCTTTAAATTAATCTTAAAATATCATTAAATGTTACATATATTAGAAGTGCTAATAGTATGAAAAATCCTATATTATGAATTAAATTTTCTGTTTCCATTTTAATTGGTTTTCTTCTAATTTTTTCAATTATTAAGAATAGAATTCTTCCTCCATCAAAGGCTGGGAATGGAAGCAAATTCATGATTCCAACATTTATACTTAATAAAGCAATTAAATTAAGAACACTATACCATCCTGCATTTCTTGTTTGATCAACTGCTGAATATATTCCAACAGGACCAGATAGTTGTTTAACACTTACTCCTCCAGTAAATAATTCTTTAATTGTAATAAATACTTGTCGTCCAATTGAATAAAATTTATAACCAGCATATTTTATACTTCTAATAAATCCTCTTTCAAATTTACTATTAAATTGTATTCCAAAACTATATCCTTTTTCTTCTTTTTCATCACCTACTAAAGGTGTAACTTGATAAGTATATTTTTGATTATTTCTTTCAATTACAAATGTAGTTTCATCTTCTCCTGCTATAGCCATATATATTTGCATATCATCGAGTGTTTTAACTTTCTTATCATTTATAGATATAATCTTATCTCCTTCTTGAATTCCTGCTTCAGCAAATGGAGAATCTTCTATTATTTTATGAATAGTTGTTGAGGTATCAGGACTACCATATATAAAGGCACATAAAAGTAAAACAATAAATGCTAAAATAAAATTATTACCAGCTCCAAAGAACATAATTAAAAATCTTTGCCATCCTGGTTTAGATCCAAGTAAACTTTCTTTTGGTACTTTCTTATCCTCTTCTAATCCTTCTCCAGCTAATTGATTAAATCCTCCAATTGGAATTAATCTAATACTATAAATTGTTTCACTTACTTTTTTACCTGCTTTTTTTCTTTTGGTTCTTAATTTTTCACTACTCCATATTTTTGGACCCATTCCTATAGCAAATTCATATACATGAACATGAAACATCTTTGAAAATATAAAATGCCCAAATTCATGTACTAAAACAATAAGTCCTAAAATTAAAATAAAATAAATAATTGATAAAATCATAATTCCTCCTATAATATATTTATAATTAATTCATATGTTAATGATATAAACAAAATACTATCTAACCTATCCATTATACCACCATGACCTGGTATTAAATTACTAAAATCTTTAATCCCAATACTTCTTTTTATACTAGATTTAACTAAATCTCCAATTTGTCCTACAATAGATAGTAATAAAGTAACTAGTATTATTATAATAATATTTTGATTACTAATAGTTAAACCATAATAAGTTGTTCCTATTATTGTTCCCATTAGTGCTCCCCCAATACTACCTTCTATTGTCTTATTTGGTGATATTTTTGGAGCAAGTTTATGTTTTCCGATACTTTTTCCAATGAAATAGGCAAATGTATCTGTTCCGACAGCAATTAATAATAGATAGAAAAATGATTCAAAATTAATCATTCTAATATCTATTACAGATCTAAAAGCATATCCTAAAAAAAGAATAATACCAATTAAATAAAATGCATCATTATAATTATACTTTTTATCATTATCTACAAAAACAATTGGTATTAATAAAGATAATAATATAATAATTGGAATTAAACCATCTAGTTTTATAAGTTCTGTTTCATATAATAATAATCCTAATAACAAATAACTTAATATTTGAATAAAAATTGGGACTTTTTTATATTTTAAAAATTCATATAAACACATACCAGATAAAATAGTTGCTAATATTATAAAATAAATATCTCCTATTATCAAAATAGGTAGACACAGTAATACCATAACTATTGCACTGATAATTCTTTGTTTCATATCAACACCATACCTTGCATATTAATTATACTATTATAATAAAAAAATAGCAACAAAAAAAGAGTAAAAAACTCTTTTAATTATTTTGTATAAACATTTGCAAATGTATGATTTGCTTTCTTTTCATATTTTAAAGTTCCTGATACTTTAGCAAATAATGTATCATCACTTCCACGGCCAACATTTACTCCTGGATGAATCTTTGTTCCTCTTTGACGATAAATAATTGAACCAGCTTTTATAAATTCACCATCTGCAGCTTTTGCACCTAATCTTCTACCTTCAGAGTCACGTCCGTTAGTTGAAGATCCTTGACCTTTTTTATGGGCAAACAATTGAATATTTAATTCTAATCTCATCTTAGACACCTTCCTTTATTTTAATATTTTTTGGATACTTATCACTTAATTCTTTTAATAATAATATCATATTATCAATTAATTTAAGTGTTACATTATCCTGACTAACAATTTGTATTTTAATTCCATTTTTAGAATCATACTTAATAGCATTTTCATTTATACTTAATATACCATTTATTGTTGTAATAACAATACTTGATACAGCACTACAAACGATATCTCGTCCATAGTCATCATATAATGAATGACCTGAAATTATAATACAATTTTCTTTTTTTTCTACTTGAATCATATTAACCAATTTTCTTAATTTCTACTTTAGTATATGGTTGTCTATGTCCTTGTTTTTTTCTAGTTGAAGTAGTGTTAGGTTTATATTTGAAGATTTTAATTTTTTCTCCTTTACCATGTTTAGCAATAACACCAGTAACCTTAGCACCTTTAACAGTAGGATTTCCTACTTGCTTATCTAACATTAATACTTCATCAAAAGTAACATTGTCACCAACATTTCCTTCTAATTTTTCAACATAGATAACGCTTCCTTCTTCAACAAGGTATTGTTTACCACCTGTTTTAATAACTGCTTTCATATTTCCTCCTTTTTAAGACTCGCTTTTAAGGTACTTATCGTTTATAACCTTTTCAATGCGGTTTGAGCTAGAGGCATCAAACATTAAGATTTTATCATATAATATGCATAAAGTCAAACTTTTTTTACGCATAAATTTATATATTTATAATTATTAATTACTCCTTAACCAAGTTTCAGTTGGAGATGTACTATTAAGATTTGTATAAGCATTACCAGATTCATCATACATTGTTTTAGGCAATTCTATAGTTAAATTATTAGGATATGCTTTAGGAGTTTTAAATTCAGACAAAGATGGCATATTAGTAATCATAGTAGACACATCAACTACATTTGACATATCAAAACTACTTAAATCTAATGAAGTTAAATAATTGTTTTCTTCATGCATTTTAAACATTGCTTGCATACTAACTACCAAATTAGTATTAAAATTAGACAAATCTATATTTTTAAGACTACTGCACCACATAAACATAGCTATCATATAATGTGTTTTACTGGTATCAATAGTTTTTAAATCAATGCTTTCTGCTTTGGTTAAGGCTCTAAACATATCATTAGAATAATAATGAGTATACAGTTTGGATGCTTCTGAGTAATAATATATTATACCATTATCAAACCATGCATAAATTGGAACTTCAGAATCCGGAGTAGATACTATATTATCGTTTGTTGGATTAAAATTAGTTGGCAAAGCATTTGATCTTTTTATGGCTAAAATGTTTACATTTTTATAATTGTGTCTATATGTAAGGTTAGATGTATCATCTCCAGCAAGTTCTTTTATCATATAATTAAAAGTTGAACCATGTATAAAAGTTGCTTCTTTATATATAACATCACTTGTTTTTCCACTTACTTGTATCTTAGCTTCAAAAACTTTATTAGGTTTATCATAATAATAATCTATCCACATATATAGTTTACATTCTATCTTTTCATCTACTAATAATTCTTTATATGTATATAATATTTTATTATCATGTATATAATCTTTTTTTACTAATTC
>CAMVLU010000069.1 GCA_947168405.1 uncultured Clostridia bacterium | reverse complement strand
AAAGTGTTAATCATATTTTTACAAGATTGAATGAAAAATTAAATATTTTGAAAAATCAAACAATATTTGATTCTAATGAATATATGGGAATTTGTTTAGAAATAATGTCTATAGAAGGTCTTATTTCTGAGTTACAAAGTTTTAATATTTTAACTGGGGTAGAAATAGTTAAATTAGGTAGAATTCTTAAAGATAATTTAGATATTGAAAAAGCTGTAGATCTTATAAGTGAGTATGCCTATAATATGACATCATCATATGAGGATGTTGAACAAATGGAACAAGATAATGAAACACAAATAATTGATAATAACGATAATAATCTTCCACCAGAAGAAGAAATAAAAAGAGAAATAATAGAAACAGCTTTAGATAAAGATGAGGTTATTGAGTTATTTAAAGAGTTTGGAATTGATTTTAATAAGATTGTTGAAAATGATAATAATAGATATCGATCTGAAATATGTAAGTATGGTGATTTAGATAATATTCGTGCTATATTAGAACAATTTAAAAAATATGATATAGACTTAGTCAATAATGATTTATTAAATGAAAGAAGTGGGGCATTTGCCAAAATATTTACATTATCAAATGCTGAAATTGTTTCCAAAATATTAGAATTTATTGTTGAAGATTTAAAAAGAAATAATGACTATAATAATATTATATATAAAATTAATAAAGCTTTCAGTTCTTATTTAGCTGTTCCATCTGTATTTGTTATGGGAAAGGTAAAATATAAAGGAAACAACGGACGTTCAAAACCTGGGAACAACAGTTTTAGTGGATGTTTTCAACATTTTGAACCTCTTAGAAATTTCTTTATAGAGATAGGAGTAAAAGATTTTAATAAATTGTTACAGACATCATCAAAATTGTTTACAAGAGGATATAAAACAATTGTAACTAATTATCAAAAGTTATTATCATATAATGTACCTACTAGTAAAATAATAGAAGACTCTAGTTGTCTTCATGATAGTGATGCTATAGATATAATCGATCAGTTTACTGAAGCAGGATTTAAAGATTATGCGGATAATTGTTTATCAATAGCTCAATTTAATATAAATGATCGAAGACTTATTCAAATGATAAATGCTAAAAGATTAGGATGGAATCTTATAGGAGTTCAAGGAGAGAATGCTATTTTTAGAAAACAAAATAAAGGAGAAACTGTTAGATTAATTAGACAAGATAAAATGCTATCATCATTAGATGGTGATAATTTAATGGATGAACCTATGTATAAACCTTCACTTGAAGATGTTTCTATAAATATTGATGGTGTTTATGGAATATCAGAAGAAGTATTTGAAAATGAATATATTCGTAGATTAGAAGAAACATTTAAGACATCTGAATATACATATAATTTTAATGAAATTATTATTTCTAGATATAAAGTTCTAAGATATTTCAGTTATTTAATAAAAAATGGACTTGGAAATTTTGATAACTTAAAAAGTATAATATTTAAAAATAAAATAATTACTAAAAATGAATACGATATAGTAATGTCATTGTTAGAAGAAAAAGTAAAAAAGATAGGTGAACAATTATGATAGATTTTTTAAAAGAAATAAATTTTAATGATGAAGATATAAAAAAAATAGTAGAATATAATACAAAATCAACACTTGATAATTTATCTTGTAATAATATAAATTGTTTGAAAATAATAAATTATTTAAAAGAAATTGGTGTTAAAAATATTGTTGATTTATTAACATATGAAATAGATGTATTTTTATTAACATTTACGGATTTTATAAAAAAAATTAGATTTTTTAATGTCCCTGTTTTTGTGGATGCTATAAATGATGATTATAGTGTTATTAGAGAAATTTATAATTTTGATTAGTAAAAAGTCTTATGACTTTTTCTTTTTACAAAATTTAGTTATTTAATTTAATTAAAAGATATGATATAATAAACAAGATTTTTGAGGTGTAATATGGATAAAATAATTATAAAAGGTGCAAGAGAAAATAATTTAAAAAATATTGATTTAGAACTTCCTAAAAATAAATTAATTGTAATGACAGGGTTATCTGGAAGTGGTAAAAGTAGTTTAGCATTTGATACTATATATGCTGAAGGAGAAAGAAGGTATGTCGAAAGTTTATCAGCTTATGCTAGACAATTTTTAGGTGGATCTGAAAAACCAGATGTTGATAGTATAGAAGGATTATCTCCAAGTATTTCCATTGATCAAAAAACAACTAGTAAAAATCCAAGATCAACTGTTGGAACTGTTACAGAGATATATGATTATTTAAGACTTTTGTTTGCTCGTATAGGTATTCCATATTGTCCTAATCATCATATTCCAATTACTAGTCAAACAGTTGATGAAATAGTAGATAAGATACTAGAAATGGAAACTGGAACTAAATTAATAATATTATCTCCAGTTGTCGACTCTGAAAAAGGAACTCATAAAGATATATTAGATGATTTAAGAAGAGACGGATATGTTCGAGTTCGTATTAATGATGAAATGTATGATTTATCAGAAGATATAGAACTTGAAAAAAATAAAAAAGATAAAATAGACGTTGTTATTGATAGAATAGTTTTAAAAGATGGAATTAGATCAAGATTATTTGAATCAATTGAAACAGCTACAAATTTAGCAAATGGAAAGGTTCTTGTAAATGTTGTTGGAGGAGAAGAAATATTATTTTCAACAACCTATGCTTGTCCATATTGTAATTATTCTATAGGAAAACCTGAACCAAGAATGTTTAGTTTTAATGCACCATTTGGAGCTTGTCCTGAATGTAAAGGACTAGGTGTTAAATTAAAAATAGATGAAGATTTGGTAATAGAACCAGAACTCAGTTTAAATAAAAAAGCAATTAAGACTTTAAATGATGATCAAGAATCAATTGAATATAAAAGATTAAAAACAGTATGTGATCATTATAAAATAGATATGGATAAACCATTTAATAAATTAACTAAAAAAGAAAGAAATATTATTCTATATGGAAGTCCTGATATCTTAACTTTTAATATTGTTAGTAGAAGTGGAAATGTTACAAAAAATAAAGATTTCTTTGAAGGAATTATTAATAATTTAGAAAGACGTTATATGGAAACATCCTCAGAATGGATAAGAGATTGGTTAGAACAATATATGATAGAACTTCCATGTGATGTTTGTCATGGAGCAAGACTTAATGACTCTGTATTAAGTATTTTAATTAATAAGAAAAATATCTATGATGTAACTTGTATGTCAATTAAAGAACTAATTAATTGGTTTGATAATTTAAAATTAACAGAATCAGAACTTAAAATATCAGAGTTAGTTGTTAAAGAAATTCAAAATAGATTAAAATTCTTAAAGAATGTTGGACTAGAATACTTGACACTTTCTAGAATGGCAGGAACACTTTCCGGAGGAGAAGCTCAAAGAATAAGACTTGCAACGCAAATTGGATCTAGATTAACTGGCGTTTTATATGTTTTAGATGAACCTAGTATTGGACTTCATCAAAAAGATAATGAAAAATTAATCCAATCACTTCTAGATATGCGTGATTTAGGAAATACCTTAATAGTTGTAGAACATGACACAGATACCATGCTTGCAAGTGATTATTTAGTTGACATTGGACCAGGAGCAGGTGATGCAGGAGGATATGTTGTTGCAGCTGGAACACCTGAAGAGGTAATGAAAAACGAAAATAGTATTACAGGTCGTTATTTAAGTGGAAAAGAATGCATTGAAATACCAAAAACAAGAAGAAAAGGAAATGGTAAAAAAATTGAAATTAAAGGAGCATCAGAGAATAACTTAAAAGAAATTGACGTAAAGTTTCCACTTGGAACATTTACATGTGTTACAGGTGTATCTGGATCTGGTAAAAGTAGTTTAGTTATGGAAACACTTGCTAAAGCAGCTATGCAAACAATTTATAAATCGAAAGTTAAACCAGGTAAAAATAAAAAGATAAGTGGTCTTAATAATTTAGATAAAGTTGTTATCATTACTCAAAATCCTATTGGAAGAACACCTAGAAGTAATCCAGCTACTTATGTTGGAGTATTTGATGATATAAGGGATGTATTTGCAAATACTAAAGACGCCAAAATGCTTGGATATGGTAAAAATAGATTTTCATTTAATGTTAAAGGTGGAAGATGTGAAGCTTGTTGGGGTGATGGTGTAAAGAAAATTGAGATGCATTTCTTACCTGATGTGTATATTCCATGTGAAGTATGCCATGGAACAAGATATAACTCTGAAACATTAACAATTAAATATAAAGATAAAAATATCTCAGATGTTTTAAATATGCGAGTAACTGAGGCTTTAAAATTCTTTGAAAATCATCCCAAAATAAAAAATAAATTACAAGTTATGGAAGATGTAGGACTTGGTTATGTTAAACTTGGTCAAAGTGCTACAACTTTATCAGGTGGAGAAGCAGGACGTGTTAAACTATCTAAAGAACTTCAAAAGAAAGCAACTGGTAAAACATTGTTTATTTTAGATGAACCAACAACTGGACTTCATAGTGCGGATATAAAAAGATTACTTGTTATACTTCAAAGAATTGTTGATAATGGAGATACGGTTTTAGTAATAGAACACAATTTAGATGTTATTAAATCAGCAGATTATATTATTGATTTAGGACCTGATGGAGGAGATAATGGAGGAACAATTGTTGCTATAGGTACTCCAGAAGAGGTATCGAAAGTAAAAGGAAGTTATACAGGAGAATTTTTAAAGAAAATGCTAAACTAGTAATTGAAAAACTAATAATTGAAATATTATTAGTTTTTTTATATAATAATCCTGGTGATTAATTATGAATCGAGTAGCAATTGATTTAGGTTTTATAGAAATATATTGGTATTCTTTAACAATGTTATGTGGTGTATTATTTGGATGTTTATTTGCTTATTTTGAAATTAAAAGATTAAAAGTTGATAAAGAATATTTTTTTAATATGATTTTTTATACAATTATATTTGCATTTTTAGGAGCAAGACTTTATTATGTATTATTTAATTTAGATTATTATTTAAATAATTTAATAGAAATACCTGCTGTATGGCATGGTGGACTTGCTATACATGGAGGAATAATTGGAGGAGCTTTAACAATTGTTTTTTATAGTATTAAACATAAAAAGAAATTCAATGATATTATTAGATATTTAGATATATCATCTATTGGAATAATAATTGGTCAAATAATTGGTAGATGGGGAAATTTCTTTAATGGAGAAGCTCATGGAGGAGAAACTACTAGATTATTTTTAGAAAAATTATATATTCCTAAATTTATTATAGATGGTATGACAATTGAAGGTGTTGTATATCATCCAACTTTCTTATATGAATCTGTTTTAAATTTAATAGGATTAATTGTTTTATTAATTATTAGAAAAAATAAAAATATAAAATGTGGTATGTTAGTATCATTTTATTTAATGTGGTACTCTATTGTAAGATTCTTTATCGAAAGTATGAGAACTGATAGTTTAATGTTATTTTCTTTAAAAATGGCTCAAGTAATATCTATTGTATTATTTATAGTAGGATTAATAATGTTTATTTATTCTTATAAAAAGAATGATAATTATAATAGAAAGTAGGTTTATATGTCTTTTACTACAAGGATAAAAAATGAATTAAGTAATATATATGATAATATTAATACTAATAAATCAGAGTTGTCTGGGATACTTAGAAATTCTTACAATAAAGAATTAAATAAATTAGAAATTATTACAGAGAATTCTACTGTATGTAAACATATATATACTTTATTTAAAGAAATATATAATATTAATGTAAAAACTGAGTATGTTAGTTCTAAATTTAGTAAAAATAGATTATATAGCATTATAATAAATGATAAATTAGATTTAATATTAAAAGATTTAGAAATAGTTGATGATAAAAATAAATATAAGATTATTCCTAATGAATATTTTTTAGATAGTGAAGATGAAAAAAGAGCTTATCTTAAAGGAGTATTTTTGATGTGTGGAAGTATAAATGATCCTAAAACTTCTATGTATCATTTAGAATTTTCTATTGATGAAAAAGCAGAAGCTGATAATATAAGTAATTTATTAAATGAATTCTATTTAAATAGTAAAGTTATATCTCGAGATAAAGGATATATGGTTTATTTAAAAGAAGCTGAAAAAATAGGTGATTTTTTAAGAATTATCGGAGCATCAGTTGCTGTTATGTATTATGAGGATATTAGAATATATCGAGATCATAAAAACATGACTAATCGTCTTAATAATTGTGAACAAGCTAATTTTGAAAAAAGTATGCAAAGTGCTAATAAGCAAGTAGAAGATATTAATTTAATTATTGAAAAAATAGGTATGGATGCTTTAGATGATAAGTTAGAAATAGTTGCTAATTATCGTATTAAGTATCCCGATGTTTCTCTTCAAGAATTAAGTGAAATTATATCTTATGAAACAGGTAAAATAATTACTAAATCAGGACTGAATCATCGATTTAGAAAAATAAAAGAAATAGCTAATAGATTAAAAGAAAATTAAAAAATATAACTTTTTGAGTTATATTTTTATTATTTATTAAATCTTTTATTAAGATCTAATCCATTTAATTCTAATTTAATAGTTATTTCTTTTATTTCTTTATCTGTAATACCAAGATCTTTCAAATATTTTCTGTTTTTTATCCATAAATCATTAATGTTATTAATATTATTATATTTTAATATTTCACTTATTTTTTTACTTAAGTTTAAAGAAGAAATATCTTTATCTAAAACACTATACATTTTTTAATTCCTTTTCTACTTCTTTAATTACATAAGTCTTGGTATCATCATAACTCATATTTAAAACAGCTGCAAATTCTGTATATAAATATTTTTCTGCTAGATCAAAATAAGTTTTATCTTTATCACTTATTTTTCTTTTATTATCAATTCTATCTTTATTTCTTAAATATGTTGTTTTAATTATTTTTATTAAATCTTCATGTGTTGCATTATTTAGTAATTTTTTATATTCATATTCAATATTTTTTTCATCAATATCAATGGTATTAATAGATGTTATATTATGTATTATGTTATTAACATCTTCTTTTGTTATAATATTTCTAATTGATTTATTATTAGTTGGAACATTTAATTTTAAAGATGTATCGTTTAATGGTTCTAAAATATAATAATCATTTTCATTAATAAATTTTTCTTTAATATCTTTAATTTTACATACTTTTTTTTGATAAACAACTAAATCTCCTATATTGTACATATTTACCTCCGTATTATCCCTTTGTTCCCATATATTATAACACTTTAAAATTTTTAATGTAAGAAAAAATGCAAATTAATGAAAAATTGTCTTGTAATACATATGCATATGAGATATAATAATAACCATAAATTTAAAGATG
>CAMVLU010000068.1 GCA_947168405.1 uncultured Clostridia bacterium | reverse complement strand
TATTTAAAGTGAATATTCCTATAATAAAAATTACTTATACAAATTTAGATAATTTTAATAATGTTGCTTTCTTTCAACCTATGTATCAATTTATTAATATAAATGAATCTATTAATAAATATAATAAAGTTAATAAAACTCAAATACTTTTAAATAGTTATTATTTTAATGATAAAAATAATAAAAATTTAATAGATATAGTTGGAAATGATTTTTATGTTAAAGATGCATCTTTAGAATCTACTTTAGTTCATGAATTAGGTCATGCTTTATCTTTTTCATTATTATTAAAAGAATATAATATGGATAATATTACTTTCGAAACTAAAAATAATGAAAAAATAATAAATAGTATTATAAGTGATTTTAATAAAGGAAATTTTTCAAAGAGACTTGTAAATGATTCTTTAATAAGTTATAATAAGTTGTATAATAGTAATTTAAAAATAGAAGAGTATGCAAATAATATTTCAAAATATGCAGGACTTCTTGATAAAAATAATCAAGTTGTTTATGATGAAGTTATTGCTGAAGCTATTCATGATTACTATTTACATAAAGATAATATGAAAAAAGAAAGTAGAGAAATTATTAAACAAATAAAAAGTAAGATAGAGGAAATATGAAAACATGTATAAATTGTAAAAATAATGTTAAAGATGATGCTAAATATTGTCCTAAATGTGGTTGTTTAATTCAAAGTAGTGTTAATTATATTTTTATTAATATAATTAGTTTTATCTTAATAATTGGAATTATTTTGTTAATTGCTTTATTTATTGCTTCTTATTTTGTTTTATAGGAGGATATATGAACATTGAAGATATTTATAAAGAATTAGATACTTCTATTGAGGGGTTAAGTGAAGTAGAAGCAAAAAAAAGATTAGAGTTAAATGGAGCTAATATTTTAAAAGAAGAAAAGAAAAAATCTAATGTAATATTATTTTTAGAACAATTTAAAGATTTTATGGTTATTCTATTAATATTTGCATCTATTTTTTCTTTCTTTATTTCTTATATAAGACATGAAACATTTTTTGATTCTATAATTATAATTGTAATTGTTATAATAAATGCTATTTTAAGTTTTGTAGAGGAAAAGAAAGCTAGTAATGCTATTTCAGCTCTTAATAAAATGTTTATAACTAATACTTTTGTTATTAGAGATGGTAAAAAGAAATCAATAGATGTTCGTGATGTTGTTCCTGGTGATATTATAGAACTAGAATCAGGAGATTACATAGCAGCTGATGCTAGAATAATTGAGTCATATGAACTTGAAGTAGATGAATCAACTTTAACAGGTGATTCTTTAGCAGTTTCTAAAAGTGCCAAAGAAATAAGTGATGAATCAGAATTTTATGAAAAAGAAAACATGGTATTTGCTAGTTGTATGGTTACTAAAGGAAGAGCAAAGGTTGTTGTTCTTAAAACAGGAATGAATACGGAAATAGGTAAAATTGCTGATAGTTTAATTAATAAAAAGAAAGATATTACACCACTTCAAAAAAAGATGAATCAAATTAGTAGAGTTTTAACTTATATTATTCTTTTAATAATTTTAGTAATGATAATAATAGGTGTTTTGAAAAAAAATGATTTTTTTGATGTATTAATGATTTCCATATCATTAGCAGTTGCAGCTATTCCTGAAGGATTATCATCAGTTATAACGATTATATTATCAATTGGAATATCAGAAATGGCTAAAAGAAATGTAATTATTAGAAAAATGTCATCTGTTGAAACATTAGGTTCAGCTGAAGTAATATGTTCTGATAAAACGGGAACCATAACAGAAAATAAAATGACTGTTAAAGCAATTTATATAAATAATAAATTGTATAAAGAAAATGATAACATTGATAATTCAGAAATATTAAATATATGTGCTAGTTGTTGTCAAGATGTATCTAAAAATAATGATAATTATTTAGGAGATCAAACAGAAGTTGCAATTTATAAATATTTAGAAAATAATAATAAATTAAATATTTGTAATAGAGTTATGGAATATCCATTTGATTCAGAAAGAAAAAGAATGTCTACTATAAATGAATACAATAATAAAAAATATTCTTTTACAAAAGGTGGTTTAGATTCTATTATTAATAATTGTAAATATTATTTAAATAATAATAAAATTGAATTATTAACAGATGTAAAGAAAAATGAAATATTTGAAATAGAAAAACAATTATCAAATGAATCATTAAGATTACTTGCATTTTCTTATAAAGAAGATAATCTAGATAATCCAGAAGAAGATATGATATTTATTGGAATTATGGGAATGATGGATCCACCAAGAAGTAATGTATTTAATTCTATTGAAACATGTAAGAAATATGATATAAGACCTATTATGATTACAGGAGACTCAAAAACTACAGCTAAAGCCATTGCTAAATCAGTTGGAATAATAGATCAAGATGGAGAAGTAATTGAAGGAAAAACAATTGATAAAATGAGTGATGAAGAATTACAAGAAAGAGTTAAAACTTGCAGTGTTTATGCAAGAATTTCTCCAAATTCAAAACTTCGAATAGTTGAGGCTTTACAAAATTTAGGTTATGTTGTTGCAATGACTGGTGATGGAGTAAATGATGCTCCAGCTATAAAAAAAGCTGATATTGGTATTGGAATGGGAAGAACAGGAACTGAAGTTGTAAAAAATGTTGCTGACTGTGTTCTAGTAGATGATAGTTTTTCAACAATTGTAAATGGAGTAGAAGAAGGAAGAAGAATTACTTCAAATATTAAAAAAGTTATGTTATACTTAATAGCAGGAAACATAGTTGAAGTTATTATTGTATTTGTTTCAATGTTATATAATATGGAAATATTTACACCACTTCAATTATTATGGATAAATTTAATAACAGATTCTATTCCTGCTATAATGTTAGCTTTTGAAAAACCTGAAAAAGATTTAATGGAAAATAAAAGTAATAATGATACTTTCTTTACACCATATATTACATCTAGAATAATAATAAGTTCAATTTTTAAATCAATTGTAATGTTATTATTATTTACACATTTTGCTAAATCGGAAAATATCTTAGTTGCTAGTTCATTATTATTTATATATTTAATTGCTAATGAATTATTATTTGCCTTTTCATGTCGTAATTTAAAACATTCAGTTTTAAATAGTTCATTGTTTGATAATCAAAAGTTATCAGTAGGAATTGTTGCTTTAATTTTAGTTCAACTTCTTATATTTACAACACCAATTTCTGAATTCTTTATAGTTTCTGGAATTGGAATAAATAATATAATGATAACCATAGGAGTTTGCTTGTTAACCTTTATAGTTGGAGAATTAGCAAAACCAATATATAGAAAAGTATTTAAAGATTAGGAGGAATTTATGAAAAATACTAATAATAATATGACATCTTTTATTATAACAGCAGGAGTTGTAGTTTTAATAATATTTACAGGAGTTGTATATTTTAATATGATTCCAGGTAAAGAAAGTGCTTCTTACTATGTATCTATTCAAGATGATTTAAGTGATAAAATAAAATCATTTGATATTACTGGAAATGAATTGAATATTGAAACAACAATTGATAATATTGAATACTGTGTTAAGACAACTAAATCTACACCAGATGATAAAAACTTATGTTGGAACAAAATTAAAGATAATAAAGGAACTATGAAAATAATGCTACATAGAACATATTATGTTTGGATTAAAGATGAAGGTGGAAACATCAGTGATTATTTAACAATTAATTCAGATACAGATTCTTATGAAAGAGATAATTAAAATTAACTATTTAGTTAATTTTTTTGTATAGAATCTAAAATATTATCCATTATATAAATGGGTGATAAAATGGAAGATATAAATGCTTTAGATGAAATTCATAAAGGTAGTTGTATGGGGGTAGATGCAATTAATTTTATATTGGATAAAGTTGAAGATAAAAATCTTGAGAAACTATTAAGGAAACAATATAAATCTTATAAAGATATATGCGAAAGAATAGAAAGTATTTATCCAAATTATAATGAAGGTAATCCACATAGTACCAGTATGCCTGAAAAGGTAATGACTGATTGGATGGTTAATATGAAAACGATGATGGATAAAAGTACAAGTCATTTAACAGAATTATTAATACAAGGAACTAATATGGGTATAATAGAAGGAAGAAGAATTCTAAATAAAAAAAATTTAAATGAAGAAGTAAACGATTTAGTTCAAAAATATGTAACTATGCAAGAAAAATATTTAGATAATTTAAAAGAATTTTTATAATAAAAAGACTGATAATTACTATCAGTTTTTCTTATAACAAAATTTTGACTTTTTCGGAGTGAATGTGTTGACTTTTTCGGAGTTTAAATATTGACTTTTTCGGAGTTGTTTGATATTATTTATATAGGAGGAGAAGAAAATGTTAAAACGTGAAGCAGAAAAAACAATAAAAGAAATTGCAGATACATTCAGGGTGTTATTGGTTACTGGACCTCGTCAAGTTGGAAAAACAACAATTTTAAAAGAACTGATGCCAAAAAATATGAATTATGTCACATTAGATGATAAAGTATTAAGAGAAAGTGCAAAGCGAGATCCAAAAATGTTTTTAGAAGAACATCCTTGGCCTTTATTAATTGATGAAGTTCAATATGCACCTGAATTATTTCCGTATATAAAAATAAAAGTAGATGAATCAAAAGAAAGAAGCATGTATTGGTTAACTGGTTCTCAACAGTTTAAACTAATGAAAAATGTAACAGAATCACTTGCAGGTCGTGTAGGAATTGTTAAATTAAATAGTTTAACTTATACTGAAATAAATAATGATGTATTGAGTAAGGAATTATTTGATCCTGATAATTTTAAAAAAAGTGATAATATTCATGTTAATAAATTATTTGAAACAATTTTTAAAGGTGGAATGCCTGAATTATATGATATTCCTAAAATGAATAAAAGACATTTTTTTAATTCATATATTAATACGTATTTAGCTCGTGATGTTAAAGACCAATTAGATATTAAAGATACTGAAGAATTTAAAAAATTTATGGTGTCTATCGCATCAAGAACTGGTGAACAGTTGAATTACTCAAATATATCTAGTGAACTTGGTATAACCGATAAAACTGTCAAAAATTGGTTGGATGTCTTGGTAGCAAGTGGTATTGTATATTTGTTGGAACCATATATGTCTTCTAAAATAAAAAGAATAACACATATGCCTAAGATAATTTTTATGGATACGGGTTTATGTTCATATCTTGCTGGGTATGATGATGCCAAAGTGTTACAAACAAGTTCTAATGCTGGACATTATTTAGAAACATACGTTATAAGTGAACTTATAAAGTCATATGATGCTAGAGGTATTGAAATAAATTTAACATATTTTAGAGATAAAGAAAAAAATGAAATTGATTTGGTAATGTATAAAAATAATAAATTATATCCATTTGAAATTAAAAAAACTTCTTCACCAACCAATTCAATGATTAATTCATTTAATATATTAGAAAAATCTTCTAATAAAGTAGAACCAGGTGGATTAATATGTTTTTATGATGAATTAATTCATTTGGATGATAAAAATTATATAATTCCTATCTCATCTATTATAAATATAAAAAAAGGCTATTGAAGAATAGCTTTTTTATATATTAATTAATTCTTTTTTTCTTTCTTTTTCTAGTTCTTTTAAACTTTTAGTAGGAGTAGGTAATTTTTCAGGTAGAGTTGCTCCATTTTTTATAATAACTTCTCTAATATTTTTACCTATTTTATAATGAGTTTTATTAGCATTATTTTCTCCTTTAATATTATCTTTTTTTAATTTTTCATCTGTTTGAGTAATTCTAAATAAATTAGCAGCTAATTCTACACTTCCCATATTATCTAAGATATCTTCACGATATCTAAGTCCTTTTCTTTTAGCAATATCATTTGCTGTTTCACCACCATATAATCCTTTATAGCCAGCATTATGAAATTTATCAAAATTTTTAACTCCAGCTTTTTTAGCGGTTTGATTTAATGAATAATTACCTTTTCTAGTTAAATCTCTTTGATAAAATCTTTTTTCTTCTTCTGACATATTTTCATATTCAAGTTCAGTTAATTCCTGACGTCTTGTTTGAACAGCAAAGTAAGTTTGAGCAAGTGCAATAACTTTTTTTCTACTATCTCCATTTTGAGCAATTAAATAACATGCATAACGTGATAATTTGTAGTCTTTAATAAATGATTTTTTTCCTTTGCCACTTATTATTGACTTCCTGGCCTCAGGAAAGCAATCATTAACACTTATATTGCTTTGTTGACATGATATCATTGCTTGTTTTATAACCTTATGAAAATTTTCCCATTTGCTATAATCCAATGCCTTCTGTAATTCTCTAGCTTCCCAATATTCCTGACCAAATTCATCAATATGTTTTATACTTTCAAAAGTATTATTATTAATTATTATTTCTTTCATTTTTTATCTCCTTTCATTAAAAATATTTATACTAAAACTCCTAATGTCATGGTATCATATAAACAAATTATATACAAGTATATTTGACACATTTTTGTAATATATAGTGTAAACAAAAAAAGCACCTATATTGGTGCTTTTGTAGAATGTCTAACGACACTTGTCATAGTATTGTATAAATACAATACCGTAAAAAGCATTTCTGCTCTTGTATTTATATTCTACAATAATATTATATGGATGTCAAATATTTTTTATACTTTTTATAATATTGTATATTCTTTTACAATTTCTTCATCAATTTTTTTTAACATATTATTTGATATTTTAATATTGTTTATATAATCAAATTCATTAATTGGTTTACAAATTGATAATTTACTTATTGTCTTTAAATGTTTAATACAGGCATATGAAATATTATCTTTTTTATTACTATAATATTTAAGACATTTATTGATTTTTTTTATAGTATTTTTATCATTGGTTTTATCTAATAATTTTTTTAACTTGTTTATTTCATATATATTATATAATAAATTATCTAATTCTATATTATAATTATGTTTTTTAGACGTTAGGGGGATAACATGTAATATTGGATTATTCATTGTGTCTTTTTTTGATATTATAATGGCATAATGATCTCCAGAAAATTCACTTCCAATATTAACACCAAATCTAACTTTAACTATTTTTCCTCTTGAATAACGTTTAAATCTATTTGGTTTAACTTTTATTTCATATAATAATGTTTTACTTTCATTCAGTTTTGAATTTTCAAATTCAGTATATTTATCTTTTAAATTAAAATCTGAAATTTGTATATTGTTATAGTGTGCATTTAACAATTTTTTATGTTTTGTTTCTTTATTCATATATTAATCTCCTTTCGTTAAAAATATTTATACTAAAATTCCTAATGTCATGGTATCATATAAACAAATTATATACAAGTATATTTGACACATT
>CAMVLU010000067.1 GCA_947168405.1 uncultured Clostridia bacterium | reverse complement strand
AAGAAAATGAAAAAGCCTTATTTTATAAGACTTTAACATAGTTTTAAATTGTTACAAACTGATATTTAGATTTCCCCCTGAAGAGCTTAGTCGTGAGACTAATCTCATTTTGTTTATATAAATCCATGGTTTAGTGATTGTTTTTTTTCATTCTAGATACCAAAAATTCATTTTCAGATACTAAAATAATTGTTTATTTAAATTTATTAAATTCCTAGAATTAAAATATTTGACACAACTAGGTAAAGAAAGCTTTACTTTTGAACAAGTGATTGAAGAATTAAGTGAGGCACATGAGATATTAGATTCTA
Source organism: uncultured Clostridia bacterium (assembly GCA_947168405.1). Lineage (GTDB taxonomy): Bacteria > Bacillota_I > Bacilli_A > RF39 > UBA660 > RUG591. Next base: position 7,146 of record CAMVLU010000067.1, on the reverse strand, counting down.
TTATGAATAAATATGATTATAGCAAATTACCAGGCAGAAAATAGCTAATAATATAAAAACAAAATATTATTAAATAAAGATGGGAGCAATCCTGTTTTTGTTTGCAATAATATGGGGTTTAATGTATAATATAGAGTAATTTGTGGGGATAGTATGAATTTTGATTGGTTAAAGAAATTATTTAAGAAAAAAAAATATATAGCCAATACCAGTGATATATCAACTATAGACACTAGTTTTATTCGTGTACCAAATTTTTCAGAGTTAAGAGATGAACATAGAAAGTTAGTAGAAAAATATCTTCAAGAATTAAAATATGATGATTATGAATCAGTATTAAAATATAGTGATGAACTATTAAATAAATCAAATAGTGAAATTGAATTTTTTATGATAAACTTAGATGATATTCTTAAAGATATATCAAGTGTTATAAATGAAGTAAATCAAGAAAACTATTTTAAGTTATTATTAAGTAAAGAAGAAATAAAACAAAGTATTGATGAATTGTATAAAATAATTGACGAGGCAAAATTAAGATTATTAGCATTAGATACTTATATAAAAAAAGAAGAATTAAGAAAGTATGACTTCTTAGGTATATTTGGTAAAGCTGAAAGACTAAAATACTTAAATGATAAAAGTAAATTATTGAATGAAAGAGAACGATTAAAAACTACTATAAAAATTTCTAGTCAGCATTTATTAGCAGTATTTAAAGCGCTAAAAGAAGAGGATGTTCTACTTAATAACATGGAAACATATATTAATAGTTCCAAGTCTTTTAACACAAAAGAATGCGATTATAAAATATGTAAAGAATATGCAAAGAATCTTTTAACTAAAAAAGAAATAATAAATAAAAATGATTGTAATGAGCTTAAATATTTAGTGAAAATTTGTGATGATAATGTGTCTGTAAATAATGAGGTATGTTTTACTATTAATAATAAAAAAATGGATGATGTTCTATCTAATTTAGAATATAAAAAAATAGTTCCAATTTTAGCTAAAGAAAATAGAGAAATAAAGAAATATGCATATAATCATCGTTTCGATTATAAAAAAATGATCGAGGAAATAAATGAATTAGCAATACAATATAAAAATAGTCCATCAAGTAAATGGTTTATTATAAAGCTAAAAGATCAAATAGACAAATATGTTGAGTTAACTAAAAATTATATAAAAATTTGCAATAAATATTTAAATGATGATGTTTTAAAACAAATTAGGGAAAGTTTATTTAATCTAAACTATTTCTATTATATTTCTAACGATGAAAGAAAAATAGATTTAGAAAATAATATAAAAATACCATATGATAAAGAAATTATAAGTCATGGATCAATCTATCAAATCTTTTATAATAAAAAGGATATTGGTGATGATGGTTGGAATTGGGATAATAAAGAAGAAAAAGAATACTATGATAAATTATCCCGTGAAATGTTAAAGGAAGTAGGCATTCTTAATTTACCACTTAGTGATTATAAGCGTTTAGAAAGAAAAATATCACAAGTAGTTTACCAATTAATGGAAACTGGGGAATTACATTATTTATTTGATATCTATAATAAGGATTATAAGTCAATAAATTTTTATATATTTTATATAAAACATGCAAAAATTGCTGATGAAAAATTCTTTAATGCAATAGTTAATAGATATTTTAGAAAATATCCGTTTTGTAAATTATTTTTTTATGAAGGCATATATTTATTTGATATATTTTATTTAGATAAATTCTTAAAAAGTGATGGTTTTATTATGAATGAATTATTTAGTAGTGATTATAAATTTCCACAAGGAATAAATAAAGATTTACTTAAAATATTTGTATATTCTTACTTTAAAAATTTAGATCATCAATGTTTTGAGAGAATATTTGTTTTGCCACCACAAGTTACATTTCCACCACAAGTTACATTTAACCACAAGTCAAATTATAAACCATTTTTAAAAACGATTGATAATCTTAATATTAATGATAATCATATTGCCATTTATCTAACTCATTGGGGACAAGTTGATGCTATTCATCGTGTTTTAAAAGAAGAAAAATCTAATATAAAATATCTTATTATGTCATATGAATTATATCATTCATATCAGGAAGTATATAAAAATAATTTAAATCAAGGAATAATTGCTGTTCCAAATTATATAGATTGTAGTTATACAGGTTATAGTAAATTGTCAAAATGTTTAGATCAGGAACTTGCAAAAGAACAACAAAAAGTATTAAGTAAAATATTATAGCAGGAGCAATCCTGTTTTTGTTTGCAATGACACAGTGACACTCTAAATGTGAGTAGGGTACACGCAAACAATGTGTCATAGTGTCATATAGTATCTCCAGATACCAAAACTAGATACCAATTGCAAAAATTTAAGTTATTTTAATACACTTTATTAAATTATAGAAAATTAAAAAGCCTTATTTTATAAGACTTTCGTTAGTATTTAAATTATTACGAACTGGTATATGAATTTCCCCCTGAAGACACTGTCGAGAGACAGTGTCATTTTTGTTTTATAAGGATTTTAGGAGATTGCTCAAGAACTTTACCCATTATTACCTATATTTAGAAATTACTAATGTAAAAAGAAAGAAAACTTTTAAATTATAATAGAAATATGTATTTATAAATGATATAATAATTTTGAAAATAAGGGTATTTATGGGAAATAGCAATAATAGTAGGTGATGATTATTATGGATGATGATTTAAAAGAGTTTTATGAATATTTTAATAATATATATAATTATATTGATAACGAGTTGCAACAAAATGGACAACTTACAATAGATGTATTATTACTGGATAAAAATCCTAGTGATGTTTTAGATATTATTAGTAATTATGCTCCAAATAGTTTTTCATATTTAATGGAGAAAGAAGATCTTAAAAACTTCTTTATTGGATATCTTTTCAAAAAGAAAAAGTATTATGAAAATTTAAGTATATCAGCTGATAAATTAGAAAAACTAATTGATAAGTCAGGACCAGGAGAAGAACAACATAGAAAAGAAGATTCTTTATATTATCATGAAAGAAATCAAGAAGAGTATTTAAATAATATTTTGAATAGATTAATTGATTGTGTTAATATGTATTATAATTTATACTATAACAAAGATATAAAACTACTACTTGGAGATGGAACAAATCTATATTTACAGTTCCTTGAAGAAAATCTATTACATGTTTTAGGAATTACAAATAGACAAGTTAATAATAATCAAGAGTTAAGAAGAGCATTAAATGTACCAGAATGGAGAACAATGAATTCAATGGAAATCCTTGAAAGAATAATTAAGGATATTCAAACTAATAAAGATATTATTTGCTTACAAATGCAAAAGAATATTGAAAAAATTAAAAGATTTGGGACAAGTGGACAAATAATAAAGACACAATTAGATTCAAGTACTGAGAATGAACTGTTGCCATATGATAAAATAGATTTAAAAACAAGAGCTTTTTTAAATAGTGGTCCTTATAATGGAGCATCTGTTGTATCAGGTCTTGCACCTGGGACATATTTTATTGGAGGCGATAAGGGGAAATTAGATAACGATAGAGAAATTCAACAAGTAAGAATATCAAAGACAGATTTTGAAACATTAAAAAAACAACCGTTGACAATTACAACTGCAAGTGGTGAGCAAATACGTATTACAACTGGAGATTATATTTTTAGCGGATATACATTAAAACCTGAAGATAAAAGATCTATTAAATCAGTAAAAATTGGATCAAGTAAAGTTAGTGGACTTGATTCTAAAAATCCTAGAGCAGATGGACTTGCAAAATTTAGAGAAATGTTTAATTATCAATCTCCAATACCTGTAATTGGCGTTGAAAGCCCTGATGGTGGTACAACAAAAATATTTACTCCTGAAGAACAACAAAAACTATTTTTAAGTTTGTATTATGACTTTGGTGGAGTTGGTGGAATGAATTTTGAATTATACTTTGAAATGCTAAAAGACTTTGCAGAAAAGTTTAAAAATGAATTAGAAAGTAAAGCAATAAAAAGAGATGAATTATCAATAGAAATATCGAACAGTAATGAAAAAAAATTATAAAACATCAAAAACGAATGAAAAAATATTTGACATTCGCTTTTTTTTATGATATATTCAAATGCTGCCCAAAAAAGGGGGTGATAAATATGAATAAAAATTATTTATTAAAATTGTTAAAACAATTCCACGAGGCAGATGGGATAAAAGAGTATAGAGAAATTGATGATGAATTTTTATTTTGGCTTTTAGAATATCAAAAAGTATTATTAGAGCTTAAAGAATACTATTATAGTTTAGGACTAGAAATAGATGAATGGGATTCTTTTGAACTTGATAAAGGATTATTAGATTCAATAATTTTTGACAAAGAAAAAACTATTTCTATGTTTCAAGATAAAAAATCTGAATTATTTCTTCACGATAATCTTCCTTTTCAAATTAGTGAACAAGGAATAAGACAAATTAGTGGTAGTGATTTGTTTTATACATATAATCCATTTTCAGATGAAAATATTAGAAAGATGAGAAGATTATGTCTAATAGGAGAATCCATTGCTATATCAGCAGTAGGAAAAAAATATGATAAAGATGTAGCAAAGAAAATAATTATGATTAATAAACAATTTGAAGATTTAGATACTGAAAGTAATTATGAAGAATCTCATGATAATTATTTTTATACATTATTTACACCTAGAAAAAGAAAAATAAAAATGAAAGTTCTTTATAAATAATTAAATATTAAGGGGGTTAAAATGAAAGAACTAGAAAATTGGTATAATCAAATATCAAATTTTGAAAGGTTAAAAATAGAAGAAGCAAAAGAATTATATATAAAAGCAATTAATGAAAAAGATGAAGTAATAAAAAAAGAGTATATGGAAATATTAATTACAGGAACATTATATGTAGTATATAACTATTTAAAAAAACAAGAATTTGATATGTTTAAATCATCTTCATATGATATGAATGACATTATTAATAGTTTTAATGAAGTGTGGATAAATATGATTTATAATGGAGAACTATTAAATGTAGATAAATATTCATTACTATTTTCAACTACAACTATTAATAAAGTATATGATATTTTACATAATAATCAACCTACATTTAATAATCGTTTCTGTATTTCTTATGATTGTATTAGAGATTGTTTTATTGAATATATTCAGTCTATCAGAAATGAAGTAAAGTATGATTTTAATAAGATAGTAGATAAATACTATAATGGAAATGAATATGTTTATAATACTTTAATTCAAATGTTACCTATATTCGAAGCGTTATCAAAAAATATTGATTTTGATAATATAAGGAATTCAAAAATTAATAAGTATTTTAAATTTATTTTTGAAACTGGATTAACTGAACCAATTGATGAAAATATGAAAGATGATAATAATGAAGAAAGAATAATTATGTCTATAATTAGTGATGAATTTATTAAAGAAGTTGATTCATCTTTAAAAAAAGAAAAACAAAGGCAAGTAATACATGAAAGATTTGGACTGGATGATAATAAGCCTTTAACTCTTAAAGAAGTTGGAGTAATTCATGGTATTACAAGTGAAAGAGTAAGACAAATTGAAATAAAAGCTTTAAGAAAATTAAGTCGTGATAAAAATTTACGAAAATATAAGGGGGAATAAATATGTTAAATAATGATTTAGAAAATGAAAAAAATAAATATTTAGATATGATTAGTATGGTTCATGATTATATGCATGATGTAAAAAGTAATATCTTAGAAGTAGAAATTCTTTATTATGTTGCAAAAGAATTAGGGATAGATGAAAAAGTAGAATATTATGATTGTAAAAATTCTTTATTTGAAAAATTAAATATAAGTCTCAGAGATGAAATATGTTATGAATTGGTAGAAGATGAAATAAATAATAGTTTATATGAAAAGAGAGTATATTTAAATGTAAAAAAAATAATGCTTAATAGTATTTTTTCTAATAAAAAAATAGATTTATTTTCAATAATAAATGAAATGGAAACTTGTAAAAAAATATAATATGTGATTAAATATATTATATAAGAGGTAAAGGTGTATGAAAAAATTTGAAGAAGTAAAAAATGATGTTAAAGAACTTATATTTAAAAATTTATCTAATTCTGTAAATTTTGCTGATGGAAAGGAAATTTCAGAATGTGGAAAAAGGTTATCAGATCTTGAAGAAACTACTATAAAGTATCTTATGAGATTAACAAATGATTATATAAGGGCAAAAAAGGGAAATAATTCATATGATTTAGAAACTGATCTAGGTATTTTTGAAAAATATGGATTTGATGCTCATGTTTTAGATGATAAAATAAATGAGATTGAATATGACTATAATGCTGACTATGATATTTGGCCAAGTAAGGCTCAAGAAGAAATATTACAAACAATTTTTTCATTCTTTGAATGTCCTGGTAGTTTACCTAAAGTTGATTCAATCTTAGAAATTGCTTCTAAATTCGGTTCAACATATGGTGATAAAGAGCATACATCTCCTGGTTTTGAAATTAGATGGATTGATACTAGAAATTTTGATGATCCTTATGATACTTGCAAGCATTTTTCAACTGCACTTAATAATGGATTGTCTGTTGAACAAATTATTGAGTTAACAAATGAATTAAATAAAAAATTAGATTATTATGATGCACCTAATGGAATGAGATGTTTTGAAAGGCCAAGAATAACAAGTATTGTTCCATTTTTAAATAGAGATCATGATAGAATGTCAAATGCAAGAGCAAAAAGAACTTATGAAGTTGTAAATAGAAGATTAACTTCATTAGCTTATTCAAATAGAATGAATAATAGTGAAGAAGAAGTACAATCAGAAATACATAGATAATAGAAAAAGTAATTCTTAAAATAGATGAAAAAATATGTGATAATAAACTACAATGTACAAAAAATTGACTAAAATATCGTGCTTCATAAAGACACTGTCGAGAGACAGTGTCATTTTTGTTTTATAAGGATTTTAGGAGATTGCTCAAGAACTTTACCCATTATTAACTATATTTAGAAATTACTAATGTAAATAATAAAAAAGTATGAATTAAATAGTTTGACATAGATAATAATCTTTGATACATTG
>CAMVLU010000066.1 GCA_947168405.1 uncultured Clostridia bacterium | reverse complement strand
TAATGATACATGCAATACAACACCTAATTCAACTAATTGTAATACATCGTTAAATGTTGTTGTAAAACCAAATGCAATTAGCTTAAAAAATATAAATGTTTATAATATGTTTAGTAATATAAGAAAAATGGAAATATCTGGAAATATTCATGGATTAAAGCAAGAAACTGATGCAACAACATTAGGTAATGATGGATTAATATCCAATGATTCAAATAATTTAGATACTCATATGATTAAAAATATAGAATGGGGAGCAGTTGCTTACTTATCTCATTCAATGTATGGAAATCCTGGTAATGTAGGAGATTCTACTACTGGAAATGAATATGGAGTTTATAATTTAAATAATGGCTCAAATGAGTATGTTATGGCAAATATGGTTGATTCAAATGGAGTCTTTCAGGTATCGAATGCAAGTACTTGGACAACTTCAGTTCATCCAAATGAAAAGTATTATGATAGTTATTCTTATAGTGCTAATAGTAATGGTCAAACATCATTACAAAGGGGAAAACTTGGTGATGGAACTAAAGAAGTAACAACCGATTTTACTTCTAATACAGGTAGATGGTATACAGGTAACAACTATTTAATGTCTGGAACAAATTCTTGGGCATTGAGAACAAGTATATATGGTTTATCTGATTCTGGAACTGGTGCAGTAGATGCTTCTAACACATCAAGACCAGTTTTAACAATTATACGTAATATGCCATGGTTAAATAGTAATTAATAATAAAAATAATTATCAACTTAAAAAGTTGATAATTTTAGTAATAAATAATAATTTTGGGTGATAGTATGGATTATAATTTTTTGTTTAATTTAAGTATATGTTTTTTATTAAGTTTTTTAATTGGAATAGAAAGACAATATCGAAGAAGAATAATTGGTCTTAGAACAACTATCTTAGTTTCGGTTGGATGCTTTTTGTTTGTAACTTTTTCTTTTTCAGTAGGTGCAAATGATATATCAAGAATTGCTAGTCAAATAGTTGCTGGAATTGGGTTTCTTGGAGCAGGTGTAATTTTAAAAGATGGAAAGAAAGTTACAGGTTTAACTACAGCTGCTACTCTATGGTGTGTTGCTGCAATAGGAGTACTCTGTGCAGGTGGTGCTATTTATGAAGCAATTATAGGTGGTGTGTTAATATTATTTTCTAATATTATATTAAGATATGTAAATAAATTAGTTGATAATTTAAATAAAGAAAATAATCATTATGATACATATGAATTAAAAATGACTTGTCATCATAGAAATGAAAAAAATGTAAAAATGAATTTAAAAGAATTTATAAATAAAAATAAAATAGAAATAATAAAAATTAATATTAGTAAAGAATTAAGTGATATAGTATTTTATTATGAATTTAAAATATTAGAAAAAAATAAAAAACAATTAGATGAATTTATTAATAATTTAGAATTATTAAAAGTAAATAGTTTTGAATTAAATAAATTAATTGATTCTAAAAATGAAGAATTTGATGTGTAAAAAAATATAAATAAGTTACAAAAGGTATTGACAAAATGTAATTATATGATACAATTAATATGTAGCTGGTACTTAGTACTAATACAAATGAAAGCCGCTGCCCTATCTAGCGGGGGATAAATGTATAGGTGAACAAATGAAAGCCGCTGCCCTATCTAGCGGAGGATAAATGTATAGGTGAACAAATGTGGGTGGATTTGTTTAAAACAGATTCACCTTTTTATTTTAATTTTGGGAGGTAGTATATGAAAATTGAAGAAGGTAAGTTTTATTTTATTAAAGATGAATATTTTAATTTATTTAAAGATTATAAGTTAATGCAAAATAAAGAAGAAGGAACTAAAAGACCTTGTTATTTATGTTTTAAAGATACGACTGATGATAATATTATATGGTTTGTTCCTATTTCTCATAAAGTAGATAAATATAAAAAATTATATAAAGAAAAATTAAAAAAGAAAAAGAATGTTTATAATTTTGTATTTGGAGAAGTATTAGGTAAAGAAAAAGTATTTTTAATTCAAAATATTTTTCCAGTTACAAAAAAGTATATTACATCTAAATATAAAATAAGAGGTAAAGATGTTTCAGTACCTAATGATTTAAAAAATGTTATTATTAATATGTCTATAAATGTATTAAGTATTGAAAGAAAATTTAAAGGTATGATTTTGTTTAATGATGTTTATAAAATGAAAGAAATGCTATTAAAAGAAGAAGTTCTTATATAAAATGTTTCAAAAAAACTTTTACATATTTATGAAATGTGATACAATTAATGTGTAGTTGGTACTTAGTACTAATACAAATGTCAGCCGCCTACCTATGTGGCGGAGGATAAATGCATAGGAGAAGAAATGTCAATATCGCATCCCTATGTGGCGATGAATAAATGCATAGGTGAACAAATGTGGGTGGATTTGTTTAAGGCAAATTCACCTTTTTATTATATTTAGGTATATTATTAAAATAAGATGTAATGGTATAAAAAAATTAGTCTTATGACTAATTATTTATTTAGTTTTGATGCTTCTAGAACTTGATTTAATCCAAATATAAAGAAGTTTACAGCTGTTAATTCATTATCTTTAGTAATAGGTGGAGATATAAAATATATCTCTTTTTTTAATAGTTTTTGAATACATTTTTCAACAAATGTTTTTAATCTTTTGGCTATTTCTAAACTATTAATAGTCATATTTTTTTGATTTTCAGGTGTCATTATCATATCTTCATATTCTTTTAATATATTTCGGTATTCTATGACAAAATTATTGGCTTCATCAAATATGTCTTTATTAATTGGATCTATTTCTCCTCTTATAAATGTTGCAATTGCTTGCATTCCTAGTGTTCCAAAATATTGATTATCAATTACATAACTTGGATTAACAGTAGCTTTTTCTTTTAATCGTTCAAGACTTGATATATATAGTTTGGCTTCTTCTATTAAATATAAGTTAATGGTGTTGTAATAAAAAGCAAATATTTCTTGATTCTCTATTTTATCATGAATTTCATTTGCAAAATCAATATAATCATTTACTAAAGTATAGGCTTCTTCATTAATATTTTTCATATCATTAACTTGTTCTTCTGTTGGATTTAAATCACCAGGTATTAAATTTAATTCTTCTTCTGTAACACTTGTATCAATGTTTATTCCAAATAGTTTTTCGGTTAATTTTTCAAGTTCTAATGTGTAAGGTGTAACAATTATTCCACTTTCAATAACATACTTTGGAAGAGATTTATTTTTATACTTTTCTAATTGTTTATCTAGTTTTTCTGCTCTTAAAGCTAAGACTTTTCCTTTATTATAGTATTCTTGATAAATAGATGGTAATGATAAACCAATTCTTGCAGCATATTCTCTTAATGTTCTTAAATAATATAAATTACCAACTAATGATTGTAAAAAAAATTCTTTATCAGTTAACATATAATCACCAATAAATTTTATGCTTTAAATTAGTAATAATTCTATAAATTAATTATTTTTATTAAATACCTTGAAAATATATTAAAAATATTTTATAATAAATAATGAAAATAGAGGGTATAAAAGTAGGTGTGATATGAATAAAAAAGGACAAGCTCTTGTTGAATTTTTATTAGTATTACCAATTCTTATATTTATTTTACTTTTAGTAGTAGATTTAGGAAGACTTATGGTAATGAGAAATCACTTAGAATCAATTCTTTCAAGTGTTGATAAAAATACAACAGAAGTAAATGATTTAGAATATAAAATTCAAGTAGAAAAAAAAGATAATCACATTATACTTAAAAGTTGTACAGATGTTTATACACCGGGATTATCTAAAATATTAGGAAGTCCTGCATGTGTTAGTACATCAAAAGAAATAAAAGAATGAAAGAGGGATATATTATGAAAAAAACTAGAAAGATTAATAAAGAAGAAAGAAATATTTTACTTAATATGCAACTTAGAAGTAAGTTTTCTCTTTTAGTATTATTTTATATATTTGGACTTATATTACCACTTATAACTTGTATGTTAATTACCATGAATTTTAATTATTTTTACTTTTTAATTATTTTAGGATTTTTATTATTTGTAATAGTTTATTTAATTCCTAGATTAGAAAAAAATAATTATTTAAGTGAAGATATAAGGTGCTTTGATAGTGTTGTCGTTGGTTCTAAAGAGCATGATATTTATTATTATACATGTGAAATAAATGGTCTTGATGATGTATTTATTGATTATAAATATCCTGTTAATACTAAATTAAAAAAAGGAACTGAAGTATTAGTTATTATGGTTCAAGGGAAAGATAGAATAAAAGATTATATAATACTTGATAAAGAAACAAAAAAAGTGTTAAGTGATTATCGAACAAGATTTGATTTAATAGATTGTTGAGGATTATATGAATAATGAGGGAAAAATAATTACTATTACTTCAAGAAAAGGTGGAGTAGGAAAAACTACAACTCTTTTAAATCTTGCAGGTATTTATAGTAATTTAGAAAAAAAAGTTTTAATAATAGATTTAGATTTATATTCTAGCAGTATATCTGTAAGTTTGAATTTAAATAAAGAAAAAACAATTTATAATATGGTTTTGGATATTACTAATAATAAATTTACAGAAGTAGAAGATTATATGATTAAATATAATGATTATATATCAGTTCTTTCTAGTGTAAATGATCCAAGACTTGCAAATCACATAGGTGTTAAATACATAGAACAAATTATAAATATGGTTAAACATTACTATGATGTTATTTTAATTGATACTAATCATGTATTAAACGATATAAATGTTAAAGTATATGATAATTCAGATACAATTGTAAATGTGATGTCTAATGATCCAGTTGATCTTGTTAATACAAAGAATTTTATTACAATTGCAAAAGATATAGAATTTAAAGATTTAAGAATACTACTTAATGAAAGTAATTCTTTAGAAGAAAAATATTTTTCTTTATATGATATAAGAAACTTTTTAGGATATAATATATCTTTTAAATTAGGAAGTGAATTATTTGTTAAAACTATAGATAAATATGTTTTAGAAGGACAAATATTAACATTAAACAATGTTTATCAAAAAAATAAAAAAGAATATAAAAAATTAGAAAAGATAGGATTAGCTTTATTAGAAGACAATGCATAACGGAGGTAGTTATGAAAAAGAAGAGTTTTGAGAGTATTTTTAGTATAAGTCAAATAGAAAGTAAAGTTGAAGATTCAAAAGATTATGAAATCTTTGAAGATAAAGATTTACTAGATGATTTAAGAAGTAGAATTATTCAAAATATAATTGATGATAATATTCCCAAACAAATGAATTTAAATGATTATATTAATTCAGAGATAGATAAAAATTTAAATGGTTTAGATTTATCTAATGAAAAAAGAAATCATATATTTAATTTAATTGATAATGAAATAAATGGATTAGGTCCAATTACGGAACTTTTAAAAGATGAAAATATAACCGAAATAATGGTAAATGCTCCTAATGAAGTTTATGTTGAAATAGATGGTAAAATTGTTCGTGATGAAAGTGTTTCATTTATAAATGATGCTCATATTTTAAGAACAATTCAAAAAATTGTTCAACCATTAGGTAGAACAATTGATTCTAGTAAACCAATGGTTGATGCAAGGCTTAAAGATGGATCAAGAATAAATGCTATTATTCCTCCTTTATCTTTAAAAGGACCTGTTTTAACAGTAAGAAAATTTAAAAAAGATTTAAATAGCATAGAAGATATTTTAAGAAATGGAACATTAACTCGTGATATGGCAGTTTTCTTAGAAGCTTGTGTTAAATCTAAATTAAATATTTTAGTATGTGGAGGAACTGGTTCAGGAAAAACAACAGTTTTAAATATCTTATCTAGTTTTATAGGTGATGATGAAAGAATTATTACAATAGAAGATGCAGCTGAATTAAAACTTCATCAAAATCATGTTATTTCACTTGAAACAAGAACGGATAATTATCAAAGTAAAAGTGAAGTTACAATTCGTGATTTAGTTAGAAATTCACTTCGTATGAGACCAGATAGAATTATTGTTGGAGAAGTTCGTGGTGGAGAAGCTTTTGATATGCTTCAAGCAATGAATACAGGACATGAAGGTAGTTTAACAACTTTACATGCTAATAGTCCAGCAGATGCTTTAAATAGATTAGAAACAATGGTTTTAATGGGGGGAATTGAAATACCCGTTTCTGCAATTCGTGATTATATAGAAAATGCAATTGATATAGTTGTTGAAGTTGCAAGATTATCGGATGGTCGAAGAAAAATAGTTGAAATATCTGAAATAGATGGTTTTAATAATGACGATATTAATATTGTTCCAATTTTTAAATTTATTGAAAAAGGATTAACTAAAGATTTACAAGTAGATGGAGAATTTAAATTATTAACAAAAAAGATTAAAACGATAAATAAGATTATAAGTAAAGGATTTGATCTTGACTTTTTAGGTGAGTCTCATGAAAAGTAATTTAGTAGTTATATTTGTTGTTGAATTAGTTCTTTTATATTTAATAGCTATGATTACTTATTATATTTTTACTTTAATGAGAAAAATAAAAATAAATGATCGATTAGATAAATATACTATTAAGAAAAATGAAAAAGAAACACCTATATTTGAAGAAATATTTGAATTTGGACATGATATAGTTAAAGGAATATCTAAAATATTATATAAGTCAAAGTTTTTAGATAAGTATTCTTTAAGGTATCAAAAATACATTAAAAAAGAAGATAAAAATAAAATTGATAAAATGGATTTTGTTAGTAAAAAATTCTTAATAGCAATTTTCTTTATAATTGTAGTTATTTTATATGATGTATTTCATTTTCAAGATGTATTATTTATTCAAATAATAATTGCTTTGTTGTTTGGATTTTATACATTAGATTTATTGATGATATCTACTAATAAAATATTAGAAAAGAAAAAACATAATGATTTACTAAGAGCAATTACGATTATGAACAATTCATTTAAAAGTGGTCATAGTATCATGCAATCTATTAAACTTGTAAGTGATGAATTAGATTCTGAACTTGGACTAGAATTTAAAAAAATGTATGTTGATTTAACATACGGATTAAGTTTAGATGCTACTTTTAAAAGATTTGAAAGTAGAGTAGAAATGGATGAAGTAAAGTATATTACAACATCTTTAAAGATATTAAATGAAACGGGTGGAGATATTGTTAAAGTATTTGAAAGTGTGGAAAAAACTTTCTTTAATAATAAAAAATTAGATGATGAGTTAAATAATTTAACAGCTGCTAGTAAAATGTTGTATTCTGTTCTTTTATGTATTCCTGTTTTATTTGTTTTAGTTATTTACTTTTTAGATAATACATATTTTATGCCACTATTTAGTAATGTTGTTGGATATATTGTAGTAATTATTTCTATTATGTTATATATAACTTATATTATAGTAGTAAAAAAAGTAATGAAAGTGGGGGATAAACTATGATAAATAAAATAGCTAGTTTATTCTACAGAGAGAATACTTTAAAAGAAATAGAAAAGAAAATAAAATTACTGGGAAGTAATACAAAGTATACAGCAATTAGTTTTATGAATTTTCGAATATTTTCTTCAATTATTTTATTCTTATTTATTTTATTTACTGTTAATGTAGGTTATCTTTTAGCTCCAATTATTGCTTATTTATATTATTTATTACTTCCTAATTTATATTTTGATTCTAAAATTAAACTAAGAAGTAGAAAACTTGATAAAGAAGGATTATATTTCTTTGAAATACTTGCTTTATCTATTGAATCAGATATTAATTTAATAAATGCTATTGAAGTAACTAGTAATAGTATTGATTCTGATTTAGC